>JBBSHC010000046.1:0-10550 GCA_038253425.1 Leptolyngbyales cyanobacterium
CCGATGAGCTGCAAGCTCGGTTAGAGGAGCTTCTAGCACTGCACAAAGCAGACTCGCTGAATCCAGAACAAGAAGCTGAATTAGCAGGCATTACAGAACTTGATCGCATTTTCATAATGTTGAATGCCCGACTGATTGCAGACGTATACTCTTCCCGCTTACTTAAGATGGTTTCAGCACCGCTTAACCGCTGTACAGTAGAGTGAGTAGCCGTTACAAACTGAAACAGTGGATTCATCTTCCGTTGCAGCACCTAAACGTCGATCGCTCCAGGCAGCTCCCGCCAAGATCTTTCACTGGGTCAATATCATCAGCCTGTTTTTAATGCTGACCAGTGGCTTGCAGATTTACAATGCCAACCCGGTTTTTGGTGGACGTGAAGGCTTCCATTTTCCCTTTATTGGTTTGTTGGGTGGGTGGCTGGCTGGTGGACGGCATTGGCACTTTGCCGCCATGTGGTTCTTTTCGTTGAATTTACTCTGGTATGGCGTTTATGTGCTGGTAACGCAGCGCTGGAAACATCGTTACGTAGGTGGGAACGACATCAAGGCACTGCAACAAAGCAAAAATCCCAAGCGGCGTCTTTACGCATGGCACCGCATTGTTTACACGTCGATTATCCCGATCCTGCTGCTGGCGCTTTTGAGCGGTATCGGCATGTATAAGCCTGCCCAGTTTCACTGGATTGTGGACTTTTTTGGCGATTGGTTTGCCACGCGGGTGACTCACTTTCTCACCGTGCCGATCGTCATTGTTTTTGCGATCGCGCATTCCTGGCTGGCACTTAAAGCAGGCGGCGATCGACTCGTTGACTCGATGTTTGGGGACGAGTGAAAGCTAAAGGCTAAAACTTAAAACTCAAAACTCAAAACTTAAAACTTAAAACTCTTCCATGTCTCCAATCAACGACACTCCTGAATCTCTTCCTCGTCGCAGCTTTCTTAGAATAGCCGGACTCACTGGTGCAGGTTGGATCGTAAGTACTGCGGGACTAACGCTGGCGGAAAGTGTGGCAGGCAAGCTTTTTATGCCTCTGAACGATCGCCTGGATGCGCTGTTGCTGAAGCCACAGAAGCTGATCCCAGAGTTTCCTCTGAGCGCGATCGAGCCAAATGCATTGATTGTGAATACCTTTCGGTTCACGCCACGGCTTGATCCAGCAACGTTTCGCTTAACGGTAGACGGTGAGGTTGAGCAACCGCTGAGTTTGGATCTGGCAACGCTCCAGCAAATGCCGCTGACATCAATGGTGATTCGGCATGTCTGTGTGGAAGGGTGGGCAGCGATCGTGCAGTGGGGCGGCGTTCGTCTCCAGGATTTGCTGCAACTTGCACAACCCAAGTCGGGTGTGAAGTACGTCTACTTTCAGTCAGCCGATGGCTATTACGAAAGCTGGGATCTGGCGTCGGTGTTGCATCCTCAAACGTTATTGGCGTATCAAAAGAATGGTGCGCCGCTGCCGATCGACAATGGTGCCCCTTTACGGCTTGCGTCACCGATCAAGCTAGGGTACAAGCTGAGCAAATGGGTGACAGGCATCACGCTCACAAGTGAACTGCTGCCGCGTACGGGCTACTGGGAAGATCAGGGCTACGAGTGGTTCGCGGGGATCTAACGCTTCATGACGCTTAAGGCTGTAAGGTTAACTGCCATTCAGCGGTTTTTGCGCTCCACACGGGGAAGGGCGTTTCGCCAACTACGTAGGGACCCCAGTAGCGTCCAGAACCATCCTGGGCAAAGGCAACCAGCACATCACCTTTTTTTAGCTTGAGTGTGCGATCGGGCAGGGAAACGAGCAGCCCTTTTGTACTCCCTTCTTCGGGTGCGAAGTCCCAATGGGCAGGAATGTCATAGGCGGGTGTCTCCTCCGCTTTGTTGCTTGAAGATTCTAGGTTTAAGCCACCTTTTTTGGCTAAAAGCGCTACTCGCACAGGATGATCGGATGGATTGCTGACCCGCAACACACCCTGACGAAGATTCACTGTAGCCGCCCGCTGTTTCCCAGTCGCACTTTCTAACCCTGGCGTGGGTGTAGCGATCGGATCAGGCGTTGGCACGGTTGGTTGGCGATCGGTGGCTTTGGCAGTCTCGGTATTTGCGATCGCTGAGGACGGATCAAGGGCTGACGAGACAGGTGCTTTAGCGGTGAAGCGGGCAAAGACCACCCAGACACTTACCAAGCAGAGAAGCGTTGCAAAGGTTGCACCAATGGCAGGGTACCATCTCGACTTTCTGCCCCTCATTGGTTTGCCCCACATCATCTTCTGTCAACCCTACTTCTACCTTAGTAATAACAATCTTTCCAACTATCTGTGGTGGGAAAAACAAAATTGAAGCGCCTAGCAATCTCTCATGCTTGCAGTGTTGCGCTTTTGCTTGGTCAGTCTCACCGGGTCAAAGCTAAACGCCACGCGACAGCATTTGTAGCAGTTTTTTGCAGCCCTGATCAACGTACGATCGCTGTTAATCAGGGCGCTATTTTTGGCAGGCAAGGCTGCTACAGATGGGTTGCTAGAGTAGGATAAAACGATGCAGAACACACGGCTTAATAATTTGGTTGATGGCACCGCCAATCGCCTGGGTAGTTGGCTCCGTAACCCCTGGCGGCGGTTATCAGTGCTAATTATTAGCCTCTTGCTCGGCAACTATTTGGGATCGGCAATCACCCTCATCTCTGGACAACGATCGCAGTTAGATATCGTCGTCGCTGCCATCCTCGCTGCCTTAACTGAGTTCGTGAGCGTTCTTGTCTATCGACGGAAGGCAGAGACCCAGCGATCGTTCTTTCTGGAATGCCTCAATGCGCTCAAAATCGGAAATATCTACAGCCTGTTTGTAGACGCCTTTAAGCTTGGTTCCTAGACAAGAGCGATCTCAGGATATAGCGTGTTTTAAAGACTGCATCTTGGCTTGGCGGTCAGCAGTCAGCGATCAGCGATCAGCTTTTTGGCAATCCTTAATCCCTGAGTTTTGAGTTATGCAACTTGCTTCCGCTTCGCGGTGTGTTGAGTTTTGAGTTGAAAAGCAGGGCGTAGCGCTAGAGTTAGAAGTGCTATAAATCGAACTAAACGCTCACGCTTAGCCATGTCTCTTACTGATTTGTTAACGCCCCAAACCCTCTTGACAACGGTTCCAGCAAAATTTACCGAACTGCGATCGCTCCTGGCTACGCATCAACTGGACGGCTACATCGTGCCCTCGGCGGATGAACATTTGAATGAGTACTTGCCCGCAGCCAAACAGCGACGGATCTGGTTGAGCGGCTTTTCGGGTTCGGCTGGCGATCTATTGGTGGGGCGATCGCAGGCATGGCTGTTTGTCGATTCTCGCTACTACGAGCAGGCAGACATGGAAGTAGATGCCACACTGATGCAGGTATCGAAGTTGGGGTTGGACGGACACAAAACTCTGGAAGAAACATTGGAAACATTGGGACGCGACGCTGTGAAAGCAGGCAGCACGTTTCGCCTGGGCTTTGATCCTTTCACGGTGACAATCAGCCAATTTCGCAGCTTTCAAACGCAGTTGGAGCCATCCGGCGTTACCCTGGTACCCCTTACCGAAAATCTGGTCGATCGGGTGCGCTTGCAAGAACCCTGGATGAGTGCGGAACCCTTGCCTGCCTATGCTGATGCCCAACTGTTTTACTTGCCCGAGGCTCAAACTGGGGCAACGATCGCGCAAAAGCTGACTCGTGTTCGGGACGAGATGCAGAAAGCGAATGCAGATGTGTTGCCCGTTACCAAGCTCGATCAGATTGCATGGCTCTTTAACCTGCGCGGTTGGGATGTGCCTTACAATCCGGTCTTTATTGCGTATGCCATCGTTACCTCATACAACGCCTGCCTGTTCACCAATCTCGATCGCATTGAACCAGCGCTGCAAACCTTTCTGCAAGACCAGATCACGCTGTTGCCTTACGATCGCTATGCCGAGACGCTCAAAGAATTGGTGGCACAGTCTGCCAGTCATCGGGTTTTGTTTGACCCTAAATATACGACGATGGGCACTCACGCACTGCTAACCGATCCTGAGGCAGCGATCGCCCGCAAAATCGTTGAAGCCAGCAACCCGATCGAGGGCATAAAAGCCCGTAAGAATACGACTGAAATCGCGCAAATGCAGCAAGCTAACCTGAAGGCAAGCCGCGCTAAAACTCGGACTTTGAAATGGGTTGCAGACCAGTACGCTAAGGGCAAAACCTTCACCGAGGCGGATGTCGCCGCTACAGTGGAAGGCTTTTACGCTGAAGAAGCCGACTTTCAAGGCTTGAGCTTTAACACGATCGCAGGAGCCGGAGCCAACAGTTCGATCGTTCACTATGGCACTCCCAATCCAGCACGAGTCCTGCATCCGGGCGAATTTTTGCTGTTAGATTCTGGTGCCCAGTATGCCTCTGGCACAACCGACGACACACGCACACTTATTGTTGGCGACCCCACCCCAGAGCAAGTGGAATGCTATACCGAAGTGCTTAAAGCTCATATTAATTGTGCCATGCAGCGTTTTCCCAAAGGCACCACCGGGGCGCAACTGGATGGCATTACGCGATCGACCCTCTGGTTTGCTGGTTTGGACTACGGGCACGGTACAGGGCATGGTGTAGGCGCGTTTTTGAACGTCCACGAAGGTCCCAACGGCATCAGCAAGCGCGTGAGTGAACCACTGGAACCGGGCATGGTAACCAGCATTGAACCAGGCTTTTATAAACCGGGCTGGGGCGGCATTCGCCTTGAAAATCTCTATGTTGTGAAGGAATTACCCTCCGCAGGTGCGTCCACTGCCGAGCCAGAGCTTCCTAAAACTGCCTGGTATGGCTTTGAATCTCTCACGTATATTCCCTTCGATCAGCACCTGATTGACTACGATCGCCTCGACTCCCGTCAGTGTGCATGGTTGCAGCAGTATAACGATACGATCGTCACCAAACTCTCGCCCTCACTGGATGCAGAAGAAACCGCTTGGCTTCAAGATCTTTGTACGCTTTAGATACACCTTAAAGATCTGACCGCTCATGGAGTGACTGAATACCCCGACTGAACTAGCCCTATTTTGGTAAGAGCCATGACGATCGCACCTCACCAACCCATCACCCTGGAGGCGTTTCTTAAACTACCAGAAACGAAACCTGCCAGCGAATACATTCATGGTGTAATCATCCCAAAGCCTATGCCGAAGACTCGACACTCCAGACTGCAAGCAAAGCTGACTAGTACAGTTAACGAGGACGTTGAGGAGAAAAAGATCGCTTATGCGTTTCCAGAATTGCGCTGTACCTTTGGCGGACGGTCAATTATTCCTGATGTTACGGTTCTCGCTTGGAGCAACATTGAGTTCGGTGAAAACGGTGAGCCGATTGATGATGTCTTTATTGCGCCGGATTGGACGATCAAGATTCTTTCGCCTGAGCAGGGTTCAAACCGAGTGACGGGCAACATTTTGCACTGCATTCAGCACGGGTGTCAGTTGGGCTGGCTGCTTGACCCGGACGATCGCTCTATCCTGGCTTTTCTACCGAAACAAGAACCAGTGCTGTACGAAGGCGATGAACGCTTGCCGACCGTAGCAGCGATCGAACTGGAACTCACCGCCAATCAGGTTTTTAGCTGGCTGAAAATGGCGAGTTAGGTTTCTATCAGTCTTTTGTGATTAGCGGCAACGCGCTTGCGCTCAAACTTTTTGGTAAGAAAAAGGACAGATAGCGAAACCAGCATTGCCTTCACCTGATATGCACCAAGTAGCCATCATCGTGATTAGCAAAGGAGTATGAGGATCACCAGAACTGGCACCTCGCTATCTATCCTTACAGTTCATTCACCTGTACATAAGAAGCTATCAATCTAGTTTGTCGATCGCATGTTCCGAGCGTGAACTTAAAATGACAGCTTTGCCATATCCTGGGAGCAAAGTTGCTGTTTAAACGTCTGCTGTTAAGTATCACAGGTGTCACTTAATTTTCATTCGTCTATCTTCATGCCCCTGAAACGTACGTGTTACTACAAAGTCATATCCCTTATCTAGATTTTGGATCGAGTAGGATCAATTTACGCTAAGTGCTATGCCCTTATCAAAGGAATCGTCCACTTGCTCTAACGCCAAAACGGAAGCACGTGGATTATGGTCGGCAATGGCACTGGCAGTTGAGTTAATTTAATGAAGGTGCGTCTACAAGCAAATGGACTGTAAGGGCACTGCCAGCACGTCGGTTGAGACGGTTTGTAGCATCAGTCTGCTTTGACGCTAAGGGTAATGTTTTCCCAAAAACCACCTAATACTTTTTTACACACGATTCACTAAACAGCACGACAATGAACACTCCCACCGATCAACAAGGCAACACACGCAAATTTTTCTGGAAGCAGCCAGCGGTTTACCTGTTACTGCCGCTACTGGGAGCCGGAACGGCGCTGCTCGGTGATCACTGGCTATCGTCAAGCGCAGCACCCATTCAACCCGTCGTCGCGCAAACGGTAACTGCTACATCGCCACAGCAGATTGCCCAAGCACCGAGCCGTAGCAGTGCTGTGCTTTCCTCCAACGATCCAAACTTTATCGTTAATGCTGTAGACAGAGTGGGTCCTGCGGTTGTACGGATTAATTCGTCACGTACCGTCAAAACACGCCGCCCCGAAATTTTCAACGATCCGTTCTTTCGGCAGTTTTTTGGCGATGTGCCCTCTGGTCCTTCTACTCGTGTTGAGCGCGGCACTGGATCTGGCTTCATTATTAAAGCCGATGGGCTAATTTTGACCAATGCTCACGTTGTAGATGGCGCGGATACGGTCACTGTCACCCTGAAAGATCAGCGCGAGTTTAAGGGCAAGGTGCTGGGTGCAGATCCGCTCACCGATGTGGCAGTGGTCAAAGTAGAAGCAAACAATTTGCCCACGGTTAATTTAGGTAACTCCGATCAGCTTCGACCGGGTGAATGGGCGATCGCGATCGGCAATCCACTGGGTCTGGACAACACCGTTACGGTTGGCATTATCAGCGCGACAGGTCGTAGTAGTTCGCAAATTCAGGCACCCGATAAGCGAGTCAGCTTCATTCAAACGGATGCAGCGATTAATCCAGGGAACTCTGGCGGTCCCTTGCTGAACCAGCGTGGGGAAGTCATTGGCATGAATACTGCCATCATTGGCGGCGCACAGGGTTTAGGGTTTGCGATTCCCATCAACACCGCGCAGCAAATTTCCGGTCAGTTGATTGCCACGGGCAAGGCGAGTCATCCTTATCTGGGTATTCGCATGACGACCCTCACACCTGAGCTGAAGAAGCAAATTAACAGCGACCCCGAAGCCAACGTCAACGTCAAGGAAGACAGCGGCGTGTTGGTGTATCGTGTGATGCGTGGTTCTCCCGCTGCACAAGCTGGACTAAAACCGGGTGACGTGATTCAAAAAATCAACGGGCAACCAATCAAAACAGCAGACGACGTACAGCAAGCCGTTGAAAAAAGCTCTGTTGGCGGTAGTCTTCAGGTCGAGTTTAAGCGCAACGGACAGATGCAGAGTTTGGCAGTGCGTCCGGGTGCGTTCCCCACGCAAACGGCTCAGAGTGAGTGAGGATGAAGGATGAAGGATGAATTGCTTCCTTTGCCTCCTCCGCTTCCCTTACCCCCCAGTTTCTCTTGCTTCACTCAAGACGATCGCTCTAGACTGGGAAATATCCATTTGTGATCACGCATCCCTATGAGTGAACTGCTTGAAGTGATTGAGTTGGGAAATCCCATTTTGCGTCAGAAGGCGCAATACGTGGAGGATGTGCAGTTCGATACGTTCTATCGAACAGGCTTCAGCCAACGCATTCAGCAGTTAGTGGCTAACTTGCTGGTTACCGTGAAGGAGTCTAACGGGGTTGGCATTGCTGCACCGCAAGTTGCCCAGTCCGATCGCCTTTTTATCGTGGCATCACGTCCGAATCTGCGCTATCCCAGTGCACCAGCGATGGAGCCGACAGCAATGATCAACCCCAGCATTCTCGCTCACTCCGATGAAACGGTGGAGGGTTGGGAAGGATGTCTTAGCATTCCAGGCATTCGGGGCAAGGTGCCCAGATATCAGGCGATCGAAGTTGAATACACGGGGCGCGATGGCAAATTGCACAAGCAGGAATTAACCGACTTTGTAGCGCGCATTTTTCAGCACGAACTCGATCACTTGGACGGGATTGTGTTCGTCGATCGTCTGGATAGCACGCAAGACATGATCACCGAGCGCGAATACCAGCGCCTTTTCCCAGGTTGAGCAACGCTTCACCGGAAAAAGAGGTAGCGTCCGCCGATGACGAACAGGAAGATGCCGTAGAGCTTTTTCATCAAGGTGCTGCTGATAAAGGGTTGATTGGCAAAGAGAGCGCCAAACAGGAAGCCGACAAATAGCCCTGCGGCGATAAAAAGGGCATCCCGAATGTTGAGGTTGCCTTCTTTGTAGTAGACGATCGCGCCGAGCAGTCCGATCGGCAAAATTTGAGCGGCGATCGAGGTTCCCGTCGCAAATTTTTGATCCATCCCCAGTAGCAGCACCATTGCAGGCACCATGATTGCGCCACCGCCAATGCCAAACATCCCCCCAGCAACGCCAGCCGCCAAACCAATCAGCAACAGTTGAACCATCAATGTAGACATAGAGCGTTATTCCGATCGAAGCTGTTAAGTACGCAATGAGACTACTTATAGCAGCACTTAGACATGCGTTCAGTCTAGGAATGCACGAAGTTGGAAAAAAGCCAGGACTTACGCAGCGGTCCTCGACTGCTATGAGAAGGTGATGTCTCATGCCGAACTTCCAGCAGCAGTAGGGATCTAAAACTTTATGCGTCAGTCTTGAAGGCTAAAGACCAAAGGCTAAAGACTAAAGAAGAGACAGAGAACTTATTCTTTAGCCTTCACTCAAAGTATTGCAGGCATTTAGGAGGCACTAAGCGTAACTCGCCTGACTGGAAGCGATCGCGCTCAATCCAGTAAGCGGTGTAGGTCTGATCACTATCAGCAAAGTTGATTTGCTCCAGTTGATAGAACGCTGGATCGACAAAAGCACAGCGATAAAGCTGCACAAATTCATGCCCCGGTTTGCCGTCATACATGAACAGATTTTCCAGACAGCCGAGGTAGTGAATGTTCGTCAACTCTGCCTGAAGTTCCTCTCGAAATTCTCGTTGTAGCGCTTCTAGACTCGTCTCACCAAACTCAATACCGCCGCCCAGCGCCCGATAAAAGGTATCTTGTTTCACCGGATCGAATCCTTCCGACACAAAGAGACGTGACCCGTTTTGAATCAAACCCAGCACGATCGCCCGAATCCTTTGTGTCCCCACTCCTGATTCCTCACCTAATTCAAATCACTCGTATCCGAAAACGTATCCGATCGATAGCGGCTGTCGCCTGTCGTCCAGTCTTCGTTTTCGCCACCAACAATCAGGCTTTCCAGCACAACATAATCCTTGCTGAACTGGCGTAAGGCAGTAATGAGTACATCCAGAGCGATCGCGTCACTGGTGCCCAGGTCAAACCAGCAGCGCCCCCAGTTACCCTCGTATTCCACCTCGCCCATATTGTGCATCAACGCGACCATACTGCTGTCAGCCAAATCATCGTCGTATTCCATCTGGCTAATTTCCAGCCCCACATCCTGCACCTGGAGGTTTTCGGCATTGAAGCCGCCCAGTTTGCCAATAAAAAACCAGGAATTTAAGACTTCCTCCATGTACTGCTTTTCCATTTCGGACGGCACCGTGTTGAACTCAATCCAGATCCAGACATCAAACGGATCAAATTCTCGAAACTGTACGTTCATCTTGATACTCCTGCGTTCCCAAGAAAATTAAAACGGCAAACCTAAAAATGGCAAATTTAAGTGATACCAATCGAAACAGAGTTCACGACAGACCGTTGCCTCGAACCGATCCCCCTCAGTCCCCCTTCATAAGGGGGATGCCGAAGGCAGGGGGATCTCATCTGTAGCATTCACAAACCAAAATGGTATGACGATCACGTTTAACGTTTAATTTTCAATTTATGACCTGTCCTTCGCTATCATGACACGGTACAAACAGCTAATAGACGCGTCCTTTCCAGGCTCCACCCTTACCGCGCCAGTGACGCAACGCAGAATCAAACGTCATGAGGGTATAAAGTCCAGCGATCGCGGACAACCCAAACGACAATAACGGAGGGCAATGATACAGCCGCAGTGTTGGTAAATACGCGATCGCCATCAGTAGCCAGGTGATGAAGCCGAGCAGCGCGATCGTCCAGTGTCCGGTGAGCAACCCCGCGATCGTGCTAACAGGTGGCACCACATAAATCACCGTCATGCCCACCAGCGTCCCCAACAGCAGCAGCGGGGAATAGTACAGTTGTGTATACGCCGTCCGCGCCACCATATCCCAAATCGTTTTGAGAGATGGGTAAGCACGTAGGCTATGGGTTTCGCGAGTCAGACCGAGCCAGATTTTGCCAGCTACGTGAGGGGTGTGAGATGTCGGTGGGGTGTGAAGTGTGGAAGTTTCTCCCTCTGCCCCCGCGGCGTCCCCCGGCCCCCCGGGGGGGC
>JBBSHC010000047.1:0-10542 GCA_038253425.1 Leptolyngbyales cyanobacterium
GCCAGCAGCGATCGCAAGTCAGGCATAGTTCTTCCGGATCTTGCCTAAGTTAATGCGGAGAAATGTTGGCGTCTCTGAAACTGTTCTAAATCTGTATCGTTGACGAGGAACTTTTGGTAGCCAAACTTGTCTTAGGTCAGAAGGCATTCATCACCGCTGTCTGCTTTGCAGCATTTTAAGCGGTAGGCAAGGGTACCTCTGATTACTTCGATCCATCACCGCTAACTGCTAACACTCGTACTTCCAGGGGTCTCTACCAATAACCCTCTCTGTTAGAGTAATGAGTTTCATGATCACCTTGTCTACTCGACCACTGGTGACGCTAGGCGTTATTGGTACAGCTTTTTTTGTTTTGGGCACCTGCGATCGATCTCAAGCATTCGCTGTTTATACGAATCGCACAGCCTTTAACGCAGCGACAACAGGTCTGACCACGCTTGATTTTGAAGGTATTGCGTCCGCTGAGGGTTTCGTTTACACGCCCTCGCCTCCAGGCTATACCAGTGCTGGCGTCACGTTTACCGATAACACTCCAGACACTCAGTTTGCGGGTCGGCAGTTTATCATCAGCAAAACATTCCCCGATGCAGGGTTCATGGGGAGTGACTTCCTCAGTGAAAATGGCGTCGGCAGTGCTGCCCACATCAGCTTTCAAAATGCAGTCACTGCGGTGGGTACTGATATTGCGAGTATTGCACCCACTCAAACCGGGCTTTCATCCTTTGTCATCACGGTGCCGACAGGCTCTTCAGAGTTTACTCAATACACCTTGCAGCTTAATTTCCAGGCAGTTCAGTTCATTGGTTTCACCTTTACAAACCCCATTGCCGCGCTCTTGATTGCGCCGCCCACTGAACAAGAAGGTCCGCAATTAGATAATTTCTCCTTTGGACGGGCGTTGCCGCCGCCATCGCCATCGCCTGCCCCACCGCCACCGACCTCAGTGCCTACCCCTGCTTTATTGCCAGGGCTGCTTGGTTTGGGGCTAAGTGTGTGGCGCAAGCGGAAAGCCGCTTCTCAGAGCGTCTTAAAAAACGACTGTACACCGTTGGATTAGCGATCGACGTTCAGCTCTTTGCTTTTTGTCATCTCCTGACTTTTGAGCTTCAAGTTGTGAATAGAACTTCATACTGCTGCGCTAAAGAGTTCTGAGTTTTGAGTTAATCCCTGGCTTCTGATTCCTCACTCCCGACACGTTTTCTCTACAGCCTTAGTGCCACACTAGTCATCTGGCTTCTCATGCTCCACTACAAAGACGTTTGAATAGAGATTGGCAACGATTTGCTTACCTTGTTGCGTCAGCGAGAGGTAGTAGAGGGCGTCTTTGATATACGGAAAGACCCCATGCCAATAGAATTTGGGATAGTTTTTGCGGAGATCGCCGGGATGTCGATAGCCGAGAGCTTTGTTCACACCCGTCTCTTCAAATTCGTAGAATAACGCGCCGATTTTTTTCAGGTAACGGGGGTCGCTGAGCTGTCCGATCAGGTCTGAGGCACGGATGAGACCAGGGTAATTGATGGTGTCCTGGTGATCTTCAGCCGCAGGCACGGGGAAGCGCGTCAATTCGATGTTTCGCTTGACAATCTCGGCGTCAATGAGCTTATGTCCGCCAAAGCGTTCATCAATAAACAGCTTGGCGCGATCGACGTGGTAGGGCGTTAACCCTGCATCGGAAGAACCAGGCGGTAAGTTGACGGTGCTGCCATTTTTACCCGTGGCGTAGCTGCCATCACGGTCTTGACGGCACACCCCTTTGACATAGCCAATATCGTGACAAACAAGAGAAATAATGAAGTGGAGCCAGTCTTCGCAGGAGACCCCACCCATGCGAATGTGCCTACCGCGCAGGATCTCTTGACCGACCAGCGTGACTAAAATTGAGTGCTCAACGTTATGGTAAAGGGCATCGCTGTTGGCGATATTTTCCATTGCCATTGAGCCAACCCAGCCGATGATGTCTTCGTAATCACACTTCCAGCCTCCATAGGTGCGACGGTAGCCTCCCTTGAGTTTGTTAACGAAGTCTTCGATGAGAAGTTCAGTAGCGTTGAACATGCTGGCAACTCACTTGAGCGAAAGGCGGAGGGATGGTGATGTAGACGCAAGGAACTCTAGGAACTCTTAGACAAGATTGCACGGCTAAGGCAGAACCTTCAGCACACTTTACGCAATTTCTTTTTTCTCTTTCTCTTTTCCATGTATAGCAACTCTGATGAAACTGCGATCGCGCTGGAACAGTGATGCGGTTAATTTTGGCGATCGTTGAGTCAGCAGCAACAAAAATTGACAGTTGAAACAGTTAAACAAGTGGCACTCCTGCAAACGGCGATCGCCCCTGCAACTTCTAACCTGAGAGTAATGCGATCGCTGGAAGAGCAAGTGTTTTCAAGCAAATCGCAGGGACGTGACTGAGTATTTGGGGCAAAGTTTGCACATGGACTCCTATCTGCCTGTATCCTGGTCAACAGTTAAGACAATGATCCCTCAGGTGGCGGTGTCAGTAAAAGACCTGTCGAACCACGATCTGATTCTACGTTGTCAGACTGACCATCGTCCCGATAAAGCGGCGTTTGCCGAACTGTTGCGACGCTACCAGTCTCACGTTGAAAAGGTTCTTTATCATCTCGCACCCGATTGGCAAGATCGGGCAGATTTGGTGCAAGAAGTTTGGATTCGAGTGTATCGCAACATTCGACGGTTGAATGAACCAGTCAAATTTCAAGGTTGGTTGAGCCGTATTGCCACAAATTTGTTCTATGACGAACTCCGCAAACGCAAGCGGACAGCTACACCTCTCTCGTTGGATGCGCCGATTACCTTCAGCGATGGCGAGATGGACTGGGAGATTGCGGCTGCTACGCCTGAGCCGGATGAAGAATTGAGTCGGCAAGAGTTTTATGGTCAACTTAAAGCGGCGATCGCTGATCTGCCTGAAGTCTTCCGTACGACGATCGTTTTACGTGAAATTGAAGGCTTGAGCTACGAAGAAATTGCCGCACTCACCAAAGCCTCTCTTGGTACGGTGAAGTCTCGCATTGCTCGTGCCCGTCAGCGTTTACAGCTTCAGTTACAGCCGTATTTGAATGAGTAGGGAAAAGGCTAAGGGGAAAAGGCTAAAGGCTAAGTTCTAGCTAATCCTGAAGTCTGGCTGCTTACCGCTGTACGTCTTTGACGAGTTGGATGAGTGCCTGATCCATGACGTCGTTTGCCTCTAACAGCGTTTCCACGGCATCGAAGTCAACCCAGAGCCAAGTGTCGTATTCGTCCGATCGCAGTTTGACTTGTTCTTTTTCGTGTAACGTCAGTTCAATTTGATAGGTCACGTTGAGGCTATGGGAGCCATGCTGCTGAGGGGCTTGACGGCGTGTGGCGAAGCAAGTGGAGTAGACGCCGATACAGCGAAAGCGGGAAAGTTCTACGGCTGCTAACCGGGCTTCTTGTTGCGCTTTGCGTTGTGCTGTTTCTCTTGGCGCTTCGCCTGTAAACATTCTGCCGCCGACTACCCACCATGACGATCGCGGCTCGATGTTGCGCTTTGCGAAAAGAATTTGTTGCTGGTGGGTCAAAACTAGATCGACGCAGGCAAAGACCAGATGATCTAACGCTTGGCTGTAAACCGCTTCGGGCATCTGATCGGCGGGGCTGACCGGGTTCAGGCGTCCTGCTTCTTGAAAGTGCGGTACGTCGTGCATAAGGGCAGTAGTCAGACGGAGTAAGTCATTTTTTGAGTACGTTCTACTGTGTCACAGTGCCCGCTTCTCATCGGTGCTGCCAGTGCCAGAAGATGGCTGTGGACGGGTTGCGGACGGTTTTTGAGCTTGAGCGGTGCTGAGTTGGTCTTCGGCGATCGCGTACCAGACCTGACCAAAAGTACGTGGATTCAACGTTTTGCCCTTTTGCTCTGGAAAAAGTTGAAAGAACCGACTATCTGCCAGTGCATCTAACCGTGCGCTATTTTTGGCATTGGCTTCGCCCAAAGTAGCAAGCCACTGGTCATAGTTAGCGCGGCGATAGGTGCCTAACTTACTGCGGGTTTCGGGTTTTAGGGTTGCCAGCCGATCCATCATTTTGCTGGCGATCGCATTCCATTCCGATCGCAGTTTGGCTTGCTCAGGATCATCCAGTTTGCGCAAGCGGCTTTGGGGATAGCTGGCATAAAACACTTCATCGACCAGACTGGTAAAAAACTGAAAGTCGATATGAAGCTGACGACGGCGATCGCGCAAGGCTTCCTGAGAGATTGGTTCTTGAGAGCTTGGTTCCTGAGAGCTTGGGGCAGCACTAGGGGCTGGGTTAGTTTTTTTGGCAGCAGGCGAAGGATCTGGAGCTGAAGTCTCGTTCTCTTGATCTACAACGGTTGGACTGGCTGCTGTGATGGTTGGTGAGGTATTTGGCTGAGCACTCTTTTGCCCATGCGGTAGCACTTTCCAGACACCCGCTGCTATCAGCATGACCAGACCAACGAGCATTGCTGCCGATGCACGCGGATCGCTATCACTTCGCCGTTTGGGACGTGTACGCATCCCTGGCAGGCGGGTGGGGAGTGGTTGTAAGTCAGTGGGCTGGTCTCCTGGTACGGGCGCAACTGGTACGGGCTTATCTAAGGGCGGGGGCACGGCAGCAGCCGTTGCCAGCAATGGTTCTAGCAGAGAAGTCACTTGAGCCGCAGCCAGCCGCTTCTTGGGGTTGGGGTGCAGCATCTGACGCAAAATTTTGGCAAATTTGGGGTTCACATACACCAACGATTCCCACGCCAGCCGCTGAGTGTTGGAGTCGTAGAGTGATTCGGGTCCTTTACCTGTAAGGAGCACGATCGCTGTCACAGCCAACGCATAGAGATCACTACTCGGTTCTGCCTTGCTGTGCAGTTGTTCTGGCGGTGCATAGCCCCATTGTCCTAGCGACTCGCGGCGATCGACGGGGTGGAGTTGCAGCCGCACCACTGCCTCCTGTACCAGCCCAAAGTTAATTAAGACAGGCAATTGGTCTTGCTGACGCAGAATCAGGGTATCGAGTGCAAGATTGCGATGGACAACGCCCCGATTATGCAGGTAGGTCAAAACAGGTAAGACCCGCAGGAGTAATTGAATCACTTCCCCTTCTGCAAACCCCTGACCCTGTGCTCGGCGCTCGTCTAACAGCACGCCATAACTTTTGCCTTCGATATAATCGCGCATCCAGTACAGCCGCCCTTCTTGCGCGATCGTGACCCGCAGACGCGGAAGCTGGGGATGCTGGAGTTCATACAGTCCCGCTATGGCTTGATGAAACTGCTGTCGCAGGCTTTCTACCGCCGCTGCGTCCTGCTGTACAGGTGTAAATTCTTTGATGACGCAGAGTTCATTGAGCCGTTTTTGGTCACGCGCTAGATAGGTTTGACCAAATTTACTCTGTCCTGCGACGCCAATCAGACGGTAGCGATCGTGGAGTAAGGTTCCGGGCGCAATGGGAGCTTGCATGGCAGTATCAGTTTACGCAATGAGTGGCTTGAGCGATCAATAAAAAATGGTAGATGTAAATTTCTAAAGCTGCGAAATTTCTAAGGAAGGTGCAAAGCTGTGAGAGTTTCTAAAACAGAACGGTGCGGCTGAGAGTCAAAAGGGACAGGTTTAGCGATAAACTTGCCAGCAAATAATTAGAAGTTCTATTGAACATTACAACGTTAGTCTCCAGTCCCCTCACTAACGTGTGAAGTAGCTGGGTGCAATGAAACTGAAGATGATTTTGGGGATGGAGGGGTGAAACCCTCTGCCTGGGGGCGAAGCCCCCCTCTCACAATTGATTAGGGACAACTATTTGCATCAAAGTGTTAGGTCAATTAAAGTGTTAGGTCAATCAAAGTGTTAAGTCAAAATATAGAGGAGCTTCTCAAGCTCAAGTTGATCGCACAACCTTCGCGTTCATGTGAAAGTTGACAAAATTATAGAACATATGTACTTAACATGCCACTGCTATTTAGCCCTTCTGAGTCGGCAATCTCGTTTCGGCTGAGCACTCATGTCGAAACCCCTTCACCCCGTTCTAACTAATCGGGCTATTGATATGTTTGAGCAATCTAGACAAAGGGTATGACTATGCTGAAGTCCGAAACATTGTTGCTACTTGGGGCTATATGGGGCACATTTCGCCGAAAGATGAAAGCCAACGGATGATTCACGCTATTTCCCACTACCGAGCAAGGCGTTGAGTGGTTGAACGAGCACAAGCTTGGATGAAGCGGTTTCGGCGTTTATTGATCTGGTGGCAGAAGAAGCCAAAAAGCTACTTGGCAATTTCTGCATCTAACCTGTGCCTGTCTTGCTGTGAGGACAATACGGGTTTTCGGATAGACTCTTGGTCTCACCAATTGAGGGCTAAATGTACATGGCAAAATAACTTTCATAGATTTCCGTATTGGTCGATAGCGTCTGTGCTACTTTGGCAGGATCGACAAGCGCATGATCCGCCGATCGCGCCGTTGATTCTGGGGCACCATCACCTGACACCCCGTTTGCTGTCGCAGCTTGCCCGCACCAGTGATATGGTCGGCATGGATGTGCGTTTCCAAACAGTAGCGCAGGGTCAACCCCAGGTCGTGGAGCACTTGTAAATCACGATCGACCTGCTCCAAAACCGTATCCACCAGCACTGCTTCTTTCGTCTGACTGTCTGCAACTAAATAGGTGTAAGTGCTGGATTCTGGGTCAAAGAATTGGCAAACCAACAGAGTCGATGGAGGGATAGTGGCGCGTGAATCGCCGCAGTCTTGTACGGTGGGGTAGTGCCGCATCGTAATGATAAGCCTGTAAAGCAGGCTAGTAGGCTGTTACACATCGTGACTTAGACAATGTCCCAAGTGTCATTCATCACAAATTGTCAAAGATGGACGCACTCATGATGGCAAGCAGCGCTTCTGGTGTCAGGACTGTAAGCGCCAGTTTGTCGCAGTTCCCAGCCGTCAACCGCTCAAGTAGTCTACGCGTCATCTGCTTGAAAAGCGGCTGAAAGAACGACTGGCACTCGTAGCGATCGCGCGTGTCACTGGGGTAGCAGAACGGTGGTTGCAAATGTATGTGCATCAAAAAGACGATGCTATGCCGCAGGCGGTAAATGTTACCCCCAAAAAGTCGGGCAGTTGACCCTGTCATGTGACGCAAGGTGGTCTTTTGTAGGCAAGAAACAAAACAAACAGTGGCTTGGGTTTGCCCTAGATGAGCAAACCCGCGAGATAGTGGGGATCTAGGTCGGTGACCGGAGTCGCCAGAGTGCGAAAGCCCTTTGGCGCTCGCTACCAACCGTTTACCGCCAGTGTGCCGTTTGCTATATCGACTTTTGGCTAGCCTACGAGCAAGTGATACCAAGTAAGCGGCATCGCGCGGTCGGCAAGGAAACTGGTCACACCAGCTAGATTGAGCGGTTCAACAATACGGTACGGCAACGAGTCGGGCGTTTAGTCCGTCAAACGTGATCGTTTTCCAAAAAGTTGAGCCATCATAGCGGAGCTGTTTGGGACTTTGGGCATCACTACAATGCCTTCTTACAACTTTGATCATTACTATGCATGACTACCGAAGTGTAAACTCTCTCCTGGATCACAGTTCAACCCGTACCGACTCAAAGCAGGTCAAAGCATTTCGAGCAGTTTTAGATCCAGGTGAAGCCGAAGCTATTGTGTTGGCGCTTGAACTCAATGCAGAACTGTTGATTATTGACGAAAGACTACGCTGAGTGATCGCTCAACAAAACAGCAGTCCAATCATCGGCGTGTTAGGCGTGTTACTGCAAGCTAAACAACAAGGCTTCATCACCGCGATCAAACCGTTGGTCGATCGGCTGATCAACGAATTAGAGTTTCGAGTAAGCAGTCAGCTCTATGAGTCAGTTTTACAGTCTGCTAGTGAGGCGTGATAACACAACTACTGCCGAGATTGGTACGATTTCCTCCAACCCTCACCTTCCAACCTCTAGACACGAAATTCCGATTTTAAAGCCTGAAACTCTGACCTCTGAACACGGAGCATCAAGCTCATCACCTGGAACTTCCTCTGCGTCTTAATCCTAATTTGTCTTCCGTTCGCTCAGCTAAAGGGACAGTAGCGCAAAAGAGCGTGACGGCTGACAACTACGTTGCTACAGAGTGCTGAAACAAAAAAAAGCAGTCCACCTACCCGGTAACAGACTGCTTGTTTCGAATGATGATGAGCTTCTCAATGGTCATATCATCGCGCAGTCACCCTGGTTCAACTTCTACCTATTGGCATATTCTCAGGTTGTCATCTTTTCAGGTAAGTGAGCCATACCCGCCCCCGCCTGGAGTTTCAATCACAAACGTATCACCGGAATGCATTGCAATTTCTGCCTTGTTGCTCAATCGTTCGATCGTGCCGTTCGCTCGTTCGACCCAATTGAGTCCCACAGTTCCCGATTCACCACCTTCTAAGCCAAACGGTGCCACCAGTCGATGTCCAGAGAGAATCGCTGCCGTCATCGTTTCACAAAAGCGAAGTCGTCGGATTACTCCATTGCCGCCTGAATGCGACCCTCGTCCACCGCTGCGATCGCGGATGGCAAAGTTTTCCAGCACAACCGGAAAGCGCCATTCCAGCACCTCTGGATCAGTCAAGCGGGAGTTGGTCATGTGCGTTTGTACGGCATCCGTGCCATCAAAAGTCGGACCAGCACCAGAGCCACCGCAGATGGTTTCGTAGTACTGGTAACGCTGATTGCCGAAGGTGAAATTGTTCATCGTGCCCTGCGATGCTGCCATCACGCCCAACGCTCCGTACAGTGCATCAGTGACAACTTGGGAGGTTTCGACATTGCCAGCGACGACGGCGGCAGGATAGCGGGGATGAAGCATACATCCCTCTGGAATCACGATCTCCAGGGGCTTGAGACAGCCTGCATTGAGGGGGATATCGTCGTCTACCAGACTGCGAAACACGTAAAGCACGGCAGCTTTGCAGACAGCAACGGGCGCATTGAAGTTGTTGGGCTGCTGGGGCGAGGTGCCTGTGAAATCGATTTTGGCAGTGCGATCGCGGCGATCGATCGTCACTGTGACTGCGATTTGGCTTCCATCGTCCGTGTGGTAAACGAAGTCACCGTCCGATAGCCGATCAATCACGCGGCGTACTGACGCTTCAGCGTTGTCCTGGACGTGCTGCATGTAGGCTTGCACCGTCGCCAAATAAACTGCTGCACCATGCGGTGAAGTTCCTGCACTCCTCGTTCATTGGCTGCAATTTGAGCTTGCAGATCTGCTAAATTCTGTGTCGGATTACGCACAGGGTAGGTGCCTGTGGTTAGTAGTGCCAGCATCGCTTCCTCACAAAACTGTCCCTGGTTAACCAGTTGCATATTGTCGATGAGGACACCTTCTTGCTCGATCGACATACTGTTGGGCGGCATCGATCCGGGTGTCATACCACCGATATCAGCGTGGTGTCCCCGTGATGCAACGTAGAAGAGCGGGCGCTCGGGAAAGGATAAAGGATAAGGGCTAAGGGATGACGTGGATTTTTTAGCGTTTAGCTGTTCGTCGTTATGCGTCTCAAACACGGGTGTGATGACTGTGACATCGGGCAAATGTGTTCCGCCGTTATACGGATTATTGAGCACATAGACATCGCCTGGTTTTAGCGTGGTGCTGTGGGTCGTGATCAGCGATCGCACACTTTCGCTCATGGAACCAAGATGCACCGGAATGTGAGGGGCGTTGGCAACAAGTTGTCCGTGCTGGTCAAAAACGGCACAGGAAAAGTCAAGGCGTTCTTTGATGTTGACGGAGTAGCTCGTATTTTGAAGGGTAAAGCCCATCTGCTCGGCGATCGCCATAAACAGGTGATTGAAGATTTCGAGCAGAACGGGATCAGGCTTCGTTGGTACGACTGGTTGAGATGGCTGGTCACTGAGCGGCAGTGCTAAAACCTGATCGGTAGTTTTATCCTTTATTCTTTCGCCTTTCGCCTTTATCCTTTATCCTTTCGCCTTTATCCTTTCGCCTTTATCCTTTCGCCTTTCGCCTTTATCCTTCTTTAACAGCAAGTGCTGCCGCTCTGTTACCGCTGCCTGCCAGCCTAGCTCAATGACATTAGTGCCAGTCGGTTCAACAATGAGAGCAGGACCAGGGATGCGATCGCCAGATACCAACTGCTCACGCTGAAAAATCGGGGTGGCTTGCCACGCATCCTTGCCATACATCGGCACAGTGGCGATCGGGGTCAACGGCGTTGTGCGAGTTACAGTCACACACGGCTCCTCGACTTGATTAGTGCTGCCGATCGGTTCTACAGACACGGCTTCGACGATCAAAGGTTTTTCAGCCGTAAAGCCGTAGCGCTGACGGTGTGCCTCTGCAAAAGCAGCAGTCATGGCATCAAGGGTGCCAAAGCTGACAATTAGAGCCGAGTCGGTGCCCTGATAGCGGAGATGCGCTTTCGGTAGAATTTGCATCTGTGCCTCTGGAATACCTTGCTGTCGCAGTTCTCTTTGAGCGTCTGCAATTAATGTCGTCAAAGTCAACTCGACTTCTGGCAGTAGAGCCTGGTTTAACAGCGC
>JBBSHC010000048.1:0-10420 GCA_038253425.1 Leptolyngbyales cyanobacterium
AAAGACTGACACAGTTGCTCTGCTTGCGTTCCCTTCCCAGCTCCTGGTCCTCCCAAAATGACTAGTTTCATGGCTGACGGCTCCTGCTTCTTGACTCAAGGCTATTCTGCACCATTTCTCGCATTACATCACTGCAATCATGAGCGCCTAATCCTTGACGGGTTATTATATATAGTGTTTGATATGGGGGAAATTCTTTAAAGTACGCTAGATTCAGAACGGCTTTAAAGAAAGTAAACGAACGTCAATAACAGGTTCATCGCTATTTGGGCACGAACTATGGTTTCACAGGTAGAAACTCCCTTACTGAATGTCAGTCACCCGTTGACGCATCGGATTGAGGGACTGGTACAAGTCTTTACGTGTTCGCACCGCAGCTTTTTCACCAATGTGATGGCACAAGCGCTGCGAATTGCTGGGCAGGGGACACCTGTGCTAGTGGTGCAGTTTCTCAAAGGTGGTATTGGTCAGGGGTACGACCATCCAGTGCAGTTAGGGCAAAATCTGGATTGGATTCGCTGTAACCTGCCGCGTTGCATTGATACACCGCACTTGGATGAGGACGAGACGCGATCGCTGTTGGAACTCTGGCAATATACGCAAGCGATCGTGCTGGAAGGCAAGTATGAACTGGTGGTGCTGGATGAACTGAGTCTCGCAGTTAATTTTGGGCTGATTGCTGATACTGATGTGCTATCGCTGCTGAAAAAGCGTCCACGCCATGTCGATATCATTCTCACGGGTCCAGAAATGCCGCGATCGCTCCTCGACGTGGCTGACCAAATCACCGAACTCCGCCGCAGCCATCAACCTTAGCAGGCATCAACTTTAACCGTTAACCTTCCTTAATCGTCAAATATAATGATTAAAAACGACACCTGGATCACGGAGATGGCAGCAACGGGTATGATCAGCCCGTTTGAGCCACAGTTAGTCCGGCAAGTGGATGGCTTGCCTGTCATCTCTTATGGTTTAAGCAGCTATGGCTATGACTTGAGACTATCGCCTTCGGAGTTCAGGATCTTCAAACACGTTCCAGGTACCGTTGTTGATCCTAAAAACTTCAACCCTGCCAACCTGGAACCCGCTCAGCTCCATGACGGTCATGACGGTAAACACTTCATCTTGCCTGCTCATTCCTATGGTCTGGGTGTGGCGTTAGAAAAGCTGGCAGTGCCTGAAAACGTGACCGTTGTTTGCATTGGCAAAAGCACCTATGCTCGCTGTGGCATTATTGCGAATCTGACCCCGGCTGAGGCGGGTTGGCGGGGCTATTTAACGCTAGAGTTCTCCAATTCTTCCAGTGCTGACTGTCGGATCTATGCAGGCGAAGGGGTGGTGCAATTGCTTTTCCTGGAAGGCGCACCCTGCGCGGTCAGCTACGAAACGCGGCGCGGCAAGTACCAGGATCAGCCAGAAAAGGTGACACTTGCCAGGGTTTAATGAGCAAGCCGCTAGGGAGTGTCGATCGAGTGTTTAGGGCGTAACCGAGAAACCGGATCTTAGTTGTAGGCCCTGCTCGATCGCTCTCTAATGGCAGTCGCTTGAGCTTGTGAACCCACCCATGCGATCGGCGATCGCCGTGGTCAGCAATAGTTACGTCTGTCTGAATTCCCATACGGCGCTTAAAAGCAAAAAGCGGAGCGAGAACGAATCTCAACTCCACCTCACTGATCTTGATGCCGATCGAGCCAGCAATTAGACCTTTGTTTCTTCGCGCACCAGTTTGTCCCAACCGAGGTCTTTGAGACTGTTGTTGCGGCGAAGGGGACGTGTCACCAGTTCCAAAATATCGCGGGCATTGGTGAACCCGTGAATTTGAGCGAAAGTAAACTCAACCGACCATTTTGTGTTGATGCCGCGTGCTTCCAGGGGGTTGGCATGTGCCATGCCTGTAATGACTAGATCAACGCCCAGGTCATTGATGCGTTGAAGCTGGTTGTAGTTATCGGGCTTCTCAACGATGCGGGGAGTGGGTACACCCATTTCGTGGCAGGTTTTCTCCAGTAGTGCCAGCTCAGCCGCCTGGTAGCGCTTGTCCATGTAGGGGATGCCAATTTCAGGGCAGGTCATGCCGCACCGGATGAGGAAGCGACCCAACGAGATTTCGAGCAGGTTATCGCCCATGAAGAAGACGGATTTGCCGCGAATGATCTGGAGGTAGTCTTCTAAACTTGCCCAGATTTGCGCTTCCCGCTCGTCTAAGCCTTTGGGTTCGATGCCAAAGACAGAACAAATTTTTTCAATCCAGGCGCGGGTACCATCAGGACCGATCGGGAACGGAGCACCAATCAGCTTGCACTTGCGACGACGCATGAAGGTTGTAGCAGTACGCGAGAGAAAGGGATTCACGCCAGACACATAGTAGCCTTCTTCGATCACAGGCAGTTCCGTATAGCGCTTGGCAGGCAGCCAACCAGAGACTTTGATGCCCTGTCTCTTCAATTCCAATGTCAGTTGAGTGACAACGGGATCGGGAAGTGAGCCAAACAGTACTAGCGGTGGATGATCGACATATTCTGACTCGGAGGTGGCAATTTCTTCTTTTTTGCGACCAAAGTTGAGCAATTTGGCGATCGCATTGCGCTCTTCTTTGTCACCTTCCACAGCAGGTGCTTTGTCGGGGCAACGGTTGACCATTGCTGCCAGCACCGTATCTTCGCCTTGGGTGAAGGCATAGTCCAGCCCATTGGCACGCGCCACAACGATCGGAATCCCCAGTTCTCCTTCCAAGCGGGGAGCTAGACCTTCCAGATCCATTTTGATGATTTCAGTGGTGCAGGTGCCAATCCAGACAATGACGCTGGGGTTACGATCGCGCTTAATCTGCAAGCAGAGCCGCTTCAGTTCTTCGTAATCATTCAGTTGCGCGGAGATATCACCTTCTTCCAGTTCTGCCATTGCGTAGCGCGGCTCGGCAAAAATCATGACGCCCATCGCATTCTGCAAAAAATAGCCGCAGGTCTTGGTGCCGATGACCAGAAAGAAGCTGTCTTCAATCTTCTGGTACAGCCACGCTACGCAGCTAATAGGGCAAAAGGTGTGGTAGTTGCCCGTCTCGCATTCAAAGTTCAAAGCTTGAGGTTCAGTTTCAGCAAGAGTCATGGATCGAGTTCCTCTCTGGGAAAAGTTCTGAGTTTTAAAGGAGGCGAGAAGGAAAGGATGAAGGATCAAGTATAAAAACTTAGTCTTTAGCCTTTAGCCCTTAGACTTCTAATCACGTCGATCGCGGGAGCCACGGCAGTCTTCGTCACGCTGAGCGGGCGCTGATTGGAGCACAGTACGAGCTTCGATTTTAATTTCGTTCATGGCAGCAGGAAGCAGCTTCTTGGCACCATTGAGGGTTTCCTTAGTGGTGTCACCGTTTTGAGTCGTAAGCTGGTTCAACTGCTCTTCAGGGTTAAAGTTGAGTCCCAGCGCCATCACAATGCGATCGGGATTGCTGCTTAGATCGACAACTAGTGGCAGGAGTTGGGCAAGCCGTGGTTCCAGAACCGATAACGCTGCCAGAATAAAGCCAGACGAGGGACGACGTTGCCCGTCGCAGTTAACCCACACACCTAGCCGCGACAGCCACTGACGATTCTCTTCGTAGTAGCCCAACCATTTTTCTCGCACAGATTGGCGAATTTGCTCAGTGTTCACAGTTAATAGTTCTAAGTTTCGAGTTTTGAGTGGGTTAATTAACTCATAACTCAAAACTGTTAACTCCTAACTAACGTTTAGACCATCATCAGATCCAATTCTTCCGCTTCTGACCGCACAGGTGGCTTGGCAGGGTTGAGGTAGAAGTCAGACAAGAGCGAGAATAACTCGCGATCGGGCGTATCGTTAGGCACCACACCTTCGGGACGCGCCAAAATTTGGTCGGCGATGTTGAGGTAATAATCACAGACATAGTTAAGCGATGGATCGGTCTCTGCCATTTCAAACAGCGTCTTACCTTTGACGCGAGAGACGCGAATATCTTCAATCAGCGGCAAAATTTCCAGCACTGGCATCGGCACCGTCTCGATGTACTTGTCGATTAGGTCGCGCTTTGAGGTACGGTTGCCAATGAGACCACCGAGACGCAAGGGATGAGTACGGGCTTTTTCACGAACAGAAGCCGCAATCCGGTTGGCGGCGAACAACGCATCAAAGCCATTGTCGGTCACAATCATGCAGTAGTCAGCATAGTTGAGGGGAGCCGCAAAGCCACCGCATACCACGTCGCCCAACACGTCGAACAAAATGACATCGTATTCATCGAAGGCGTTGAGTTCTTTGAGCAGCTTGACAGTTTCGCCAACAACATAGCCACCACAGCCTGCACCCGCTGGGGGACCACCTGCTTCCACGCAGTCCACGCCACCATAGCCTTTGTAGATCACATCTTCGGGCCACACATCTTCGTAGTGATAGTCTTTCTCTTGCAGCGTGTCGATGATGGTGGGGATGAGAAACCCTGTCAGCGTAAAGGTGCTGTCATGCTTGGGGTCGCAGCCAATTTGCAGTACTTTCTTGCCACGACGCGCTAGTGCTACCGAGATGTTGCAACTGGTCGTGGACTTGCCAATGCCGCCTTTGCCGTAAACTGCGAGTTTCACTCTAGTTGTCTCCTAATCGTGTCGTGGGCTGCTTAGAAAGCGGGTTTCTCAACGAAAGGACGTTGTTCTCATTTGGGCACCAGAAACCCGATTTCTCGGTTGTTGCCATTATTGGGCAACTCGATCGCAAAGGAAAGGGCTGCTAACAATGGGTAAGCCTATAAAACATAGCTCAAGCGGTTCAGGATTTGCCTTTTCCTTAAACGGAATCATAAAGCGCTATCAGCCTCGAAAAACGCGCCTTAATCAGTTTTAACGTTTGTTTTTTAGAGAAAGCGGAACAAAAGACAAGAACATGAAAAGGGATGAAATGTCCTCTCCAATTGAATTTTGCTGCGATCGCACCACCACCACTTGTCGATTCACCGCTCCCACGCTATAGCCGCCACTCTCATAGCCGCTCTGGAAGGGATTAGCCGAGCCGTAAGCCCTTGCTGAAAGGCGATCGGGATACTGAAACTCAGGCAATCATCCATAGATTGGGGCGGACTCTCTGCGATTAGATCGCAGAGAGTCCGCTGTTTTATTAAAAATAGTGACAACTTGCCACCCTGTATCCTTTTCGTAACATTTGGGCGGAAAGGTTTAGATCCCTGGCTTCTGATGGAAGCTCGGCGCGATCGGTATACTCTTGTCATAGAAGTCGGGGATCTGCTCCATACAGAGACGTTACTGCTTCACATACATCCGTAAGATTTTGGAAGGCGTGAGCGGATCGTAAAACAGCAACTTTTTCCCGTCGGCTGAGACATCTAGAGTGAGTACTGTGGCATCCGTGGCTGCGGCATCGGTTTTAACTTTGATGGGCTTGCCTGCACTATCAACGAAAATGAGTCGATTCTGCTCCAGTTTGACTTGACCGTGTACCTTCTTAGCGTCGAGATCCTGGAAGTCAAACCAGCGATCGACATAGAGCGTTAACTCGCATTCGTCAAAGAGGTGCCGGGCAAACTCTGCAAGGTCTTTTAATTCCTTTTCACCCAAACCTATTTTTCTTTCTTCCTCCAAGAAACTCGCTAACCACTGCTCATCAGTAACACCTTTATACGTTCCTGCGAGTGACTCGATCGTGAGTGGTGCGGGAACAGGCGAAGCGATCGCGGATGGAGGAGTGGAGCGATCGTTCGCGATCGCAGAGGACACAACTTGAGTACATGCTCCCAATGACATCAGGCTTGGCAGCAGAAGTAGGATGGCTGAAATTCGCATGATTATAGTTGCTTTCTATTGCCTCAGCATTCCCAGGTTGAATGTGAAAACTGGAGGAAGCCGCTAACTACCATCAAAGAGCCGACTCCAGTTGCATCTGCCATGCCAACCGTGCTGCACCGACCATGCCTGCTCGATTGCCTAATTCTGCCCGTAGCAGTTGTAAGCCTGTCCGTGAACTGGGCAAAACGCGTTGTTCAATTTCTGCCTGCAACGCCGGAAAGAATAGGTCGGCACTGGCACTTACCCCACCACCAATGACGATCGCTTCTGGAGTCAGCACATAGATCAAGCTGGTAAGACCTGCACCCAAATCGCGCCCGTAGTCGCGCCAAAAGGTTAGAGCCTCAACATCGCCTGCTGCTGCGCGGGCACTGAGTTCGTCGGGCTCCAGACCGGTGCGCCGCCGAATTGCCTGCACTGAAGCGTACTGTTCCAGGGAGCCATGATTGCCACTTTTGCAGGGTGGACCCGCTGGATTGAGGGTGATTAAACCCAATTCGCCTGCCGCGCCGTGATGCCCTGCAAACAACCTGCCGTCGAGAATGATCGCTCCACCGACGCCTGTGCCCAGGGTGAGTAAGACCAGGTTACGATACCAGCGCCCCGCCCCAAGCCATGCTTCGCCTAGTCCGGCACAGTTGGCATCGTTGGCGATCGCCGTGGGACGTCCGGTTTTGGCTTCTAGCCAGTCTGCTAGCGGAATATCATGCCAGCCCGGTAGGTTAATCGCTATACGGGCAATGCGTCCCGTGGCATCACTGGGACCAGGCGTACCCACTCCGATCGCGTTTGCTTGTTGTTCCGAGTCAATCTGAGCGATCGCTGCCACCATTGCAAGTAGTACGGCATCTGGTGTCGCAGGTTGTGGCGTGGGCACCGTCAAAGTTTGCAAACAACTGCCATCTTGACTGAACCGCCCTAGTTTGATGGCACTGCCACCCAAGTCAATGCCCACAACTTGCCCTTCTGCCCGAAGGCTTAAGGTTTTGCTCACGGCAGCATCATCTATAGCCATAGGTAATCAAATGCCATCAGTAATTGACCGCCTTATAGCTGCCGCCACAGAGCTTAGGACATTGAGATCAAAGGGGGTGTGGGGGCAATGCCCCCAGCCAGGGGTTCCACCCCTGCACCCCGTCCTAACCAGAATGGCTATGGCTATAAGACGTAATACGCTAGTTGAATGAAGACTACTGCTATAGAGATCTAGCAATAAACACTCAGCGTGAAGTCCTCGGCGCTACAGAAATATAAATCGTTCTTTGAGGGGATGTCCACCAGCAAGGTCAATTAATTATGTGACGGACTTTGCTGCAACAATCAGGTGAAAGCGGCACAATAGACACTATGGTGCTCATAATGATCCAAATCACTGCTCATTTCCCCGAAAAGGACTACGCCATTGCTACGCGTTGAGACGCCCTTAACAGATACACTCAAGCTCATTGTGCAACCCCACGACTTAGCAACGATGGGTGAGCTGGACGCGTTGGGGTTTCAGCCGTTGCCGCTGGTGCCGCAATTGGTGTACATCGCTCTGGCGCGAAATCAGCTTGCTCATCTGTTTCTGCAAATGAGTGAAGTGCTTTCAGACGCCAGCCAGTTATATTCGCGCTATTGCATTACGCGATCGCCCCTGGATTCTAAAGCGCTCCTGGTTGAGTTTTTAGATGCCCGCTCTCTTAACACCATCACTGAATCAGTTCGGTATGCCTGGTTTTTACAAGTGCTGGCACAGCAGACCTTGTTCTTTAAGTACCAGCCGATTTTTGACCTGCAACATGGACAGGTCATTGCTTACGAATGTCTGGCGCGGGCGCGTTGTCCGCAGGGACGCTCTTTTAACGGGCAGCAGTTGATTGATGCGGCATTGGCGCTTAACCTGACGCGAGAGTTTGATGACTTAGCGCGTACGGTCTGTTTAGGCGCGATCGAGCAAACGCTGTCCGAGCAGCCTGCCGCAATCAGTATCCTTGCATCGATACAGCCAACCTTTTTTATCAATGTTCTGCCCAACGCCATCATTCATGATCCTCATTCGTTTGAGCAGACCTTTCAACAGGTGATCGACCTGGGGTTACAGCCGCAACAGATTGTGTTTGAGCTGACCGAAGTCGAATCGCTAATTCATAATGCAGAATTGCACCATATTATTCATCGCTTTCGGCAGTGGGGCTTTCGTTTTGCAGTCGATGACCTTTGCGGCAATGTTTCGGCTGATCACTACTTTATGGAGTTTCAACCCGACGTGATTAAAATCGATCGCCGTCTGGTAGCAGGTTGCGGTCAGCATCCACTCAAGCAAGTTTTGCTCAAAAGTCTGCTGCGATCGGCGCATGAGTTAGGCATTGCGGTGCTGGCAGAAGGGCTGGAAACGATCGCTGACATTGAATTTTGTCAAGCATTAGGCATAGACTATGGGCAAGGTTTTGGTCTTGCTTTACCCGAACGCACGCTACAAACCAAGCCGCTCAACTTGCTCCAGTTTTCCAATGTGTCTTAGTCCATGTCTTACTCGATCGCGCAAATCAATCAGATGAGCCATGATGTCTTTGTTGAGACCTTTGGTGCAATCTTTGAGCAGACGCCTGCGATCGCGCATGAAGCCTGGACTCAGCGTCCCTTTACCGATGTGGCTGATTTGCATCAGGCGATGGTCGATATTCTTAGCGTGATGACTCCGGCTGAACGGTTGGCATTGCTACGGGCACATCCCGATCTGGGTAGCAAGGCAAAAATGGCAGAGGCGTCAGTGCAAGAACAGGCTGGTGCCGGACTCGATCACCTCATGCCTACAGAAGACGATCGCTTCCAGTCGCTCAATCAGGCATATAAAGAAAAATTTGGCTTTCCCTTCATTGTTGCGGTTAAAGAACAGACCAAAGTCAGCATTTTAGATGTCTTTGAGCGTCGCCTCCAACACTCACCAGAAGCAGAAATCAACCAGGCATTAGCCGAAATTGCTACGATCGCTCACTTCCGTCTGCTGAATCTGATAGCAGCCTCCTAGCCACCGAAAAACATTAAAAAAAGATCCAACAGCCCCCTGCCAGGTCTTAGACCGTTGTACCTGAAGTACTTGATCTATGCTTTTAAGATACCGATAGTCAGCGATCGGCTCCCTCCTCTATGACGGTGAACGGGTCAGGTGATACTTCCCCTACCCTGTTGGGCTGGTTGTGAGCCTCATCAACTTTGGTACTTAGTCAACCAACTGGTGCTTAATCAAACTCTGGCGACCACAGATCTATGATTTGAACCTCCCAACCGGGAAGCAAGTCAGGGACGGTTAGAATATCGCCATCGTGCAGGGTTACGGGTGTCTGGAGCGATCGACGGATTTCAACCCATCGTTGCTCTGGATTAACGAGAATACCAACCCTTGTGCCTGCCGCCAAAAACGCATCAATTTTAGCTCTCAGCTTGCTTAAGCTATCGGTGGGCGACTTTACCTCTACCATCAAATCAGGAGCCAGCTCAGCAAAGCTACGAGGGCTACGACGCAACCGCTCTGCCTGCACAAACGACACATCAGGAGCACGTGTATCGGCGTTTGGCAGTGTAAACCCAGCGCTAGAACCTGTAATTCGTCCTAAGCGGCGATCGTCAACCCAGTTAAACAACTTTGCCGCCATACGTGTAGCTACTTCGTCGGACTCATAGCCGGACGGACTCATAACAATAACGTCTCCATCAACCAGCTCCAAACGGTGGTCAGGCATTTGCTCTTGTAGCTTCTCCAGGTCTTTAACAGTGAGTGCCATAACGCCTCCAAAGAGACTTAAGTTACTTCAATCTTGCCATTAGTTTCAGCACAGAAGAAGCTAAGCTGAAGCAAATGTTCCTGAGATTGCTTGCCCCGTTGCTTTCACAGCAATTTTGTAGTAATTGCGATCGCGCTCAACGCGCACGCATGTATAGCTGCCGCCACAGAGCTTAGGACACTGGGATCAAAGGGTGTGTGTGGGCAATGCCCCCAGCCAGGGGTTCCACCCCTGCACCCCGTCTTAACCAGAATGGCTATGGCTATAAGTCTTCATTTACTCCTCTTAAAAACTCCATGCCAGAACACTATCCACGCGACATGGTGGGCTACGGACGGCAACTCCCCGATCCTAAATGGCACCAGCAGGCGCGGGTTGCAGTGCAGTTTGTGATCAACTACGAAGAAGGCGGCGAAACCTGCATTCTGCATGGCGATGCTGCCTCAGAAACATTCTTGTCCGAAATTGTCGGTGCTGTCCCTCTCCACGGCATTCGGCACATGAACATGGAATCCTGCTATGAATACGGCAGTCGAGCGGGGTTTTGGCGGCTGCATCGTCTGTTTACCGATCGCGGCATTCCTGTCACAATCTACGGGGTAGCAATGGCGCTAGAGCGCAATCCAGACGCAGTTGCCGCTATGCTGGAAGCTAATTGGGAAATTGCCAGCCACGGCTACCGCTGGATTGACTACAAATACTTTGGTGAAGCTGCCGAGCGAGAGCATTTACAAACCGCGATCGCGCTGCACACTCAGATCACAGGTAGCCGTCCCCTCGGCTGGTACACAGGCAGAACCAGTCCGCACACCCGCCGCTTAGTGGTGGAAGAGGGCGGCTTTCTCTACGATGCCG
>JBBSHC010000049.1:0-10368 GCA_038253425.1 Leptolyngbyales cyanobacterium
CTCATATATACAGCAAAAAAAAAGCCCCTACCAGGATTTAGATCACAGGCATACCTGGAGCAGAGGGTTGGAAGACGCGATCGAGCCATGCGATCGAAAGATCAGCGCCTATCACTCCTTTGCTGCGATCGTTGCTCTATAGCTCAAGTCTATTGCTCAAGAATGGTATAGCTGCCGCCACAGAGCTTAGGACCCTGGGATCAAAGGGGGGTGGGGGCAATGCCCCCAGCCAGGGGTTCCACCCCTGCACCCCGTCCTAACAGAATGGCTACGGCTAGAGGAGCGTGCGCTCAAAACCTTGAATCAAAAAACTGTCAAGATGGAAGCAGGGCGCGTCTACGCTCATGGTTTGTGTAGCTCATGCTCTGCTTGTGACGGATAGTGAGACTACCATTGTTCAAGCCGTTACTTAATCGAATGGAAAAAGGGTATCGCTATTATGTCTAACGCTTCCTCTAGCACATTGTCACAGCCTGCACGTCAGCGCTTTCTGGATCTACGTAAAGCCTTGCTGCATTTACATCGAGTGCTGATGGAAGCCGAACGAGCCGCGTACGAACAGGTACACGGACGGGTTTCAGGTGGCGCACTGCTACAACTTGTCATTCATCACGAGCAGTTTGACTGGCTGCATCCCATTTCACGGCTGATTGTGCAGATGGATGAAAGGCTGGATGCCGAAGAACCCATCTCATCAGAGGATATGCAAGCGCTCTTTACCGATACGCGATCGCTGCTAACGCCATCTGAAACAGGCAACGCCTTTGAGCGCAAATATGACGAGGCACTTCAGCGCGATCCTACCGCTGTCATGGCACATGGTGCAGTGTCGCAACTGCTCACCGCTACCGATTAGATTGTGTCTACTGAATCAGCGCTAATTTGCAAACGGCTTAGTTGGAGGGGGTTCTTTTCCCGTCCCTTAAGCGCAATATAGGTTTCCCAGTCCAGCCTTTTTTGCTGCATTCGTGCTTTCATTGCTTTTGCCGCTAGTGCATAGCCACCATCCGCCCCATGCCTCGACCCATTCTTTACGTTGCCATTACCAATCATGGCTTTGGTCACGCTACCCGTGCTGCCTCGGTTGCGGCTGAAATCCAGCGGTTGTGTCCTGACATTTTGCTGATTTTGGCGACGACGGCACCTCGTTGGTTGCTAGAGGGGTACATGCACACAGATTTTATCCATCGTCCCAGAGCGCTTGATGTGGGCATTCTGCAAACCGATAGCGTCACGATGGACAAGCCAGCGACCCTGGAAAAACTTCAGCAACTGCGGACACAGCAAAATAGTCTGCTTGCGTCTGAGGTTAACTTCATCAAGCAAAACCGCGTTGGGCTGATTTTGGCAGACATTCCTCCGATCGCTACGTTGCTGGCAAAGGCGGCTCAAATCCCCTGCTGGATGATGAGCAACTTTGGTTGGGACTTTATTTACCGTCCGTGGGGCGGCGAATTTGAGGCAATCGCGGACTGGATTGGTGAGTGCTTTAGCCAGTGCGATCGCCTGTTTCGTTTGCCGCTGCATGAACCGATGAGCGCGTTTCCGGTGATTACCGATGTGGGGCTGACGGGGGGTAGCCCACGCTATAGCGTTACTCAGCTTCAAGAAACCTTTGGGCTAACGGTGAGCCGCGATCGCACGGTGCTGATGACCTTTGGTGGTCTGGGGCTAAACCAGATTCCCTATCAGAATTTGCGGCAGTTTCCCGACTGGCAGTTTTTCACCTTCGATCGCAGCGCGCCAGATCTGCCCAATTTAATCAAAATTACGGACAATCACTACCGCCCCGTAGACTTGATGCCCGCGTGTGGACGGTTACTCTCAAAACCGGGCTATAGCACTTTCTCAGAAGCGTGTCGGCTGGGTACCCCGATCGTCTCGATTACCCGCGATGACTTTGCAGAGGCGGCAATTTTACTGGATGGCATTCAAGACTACGTGCCGTCGCAAATTCTCACTCCGACTGCGTTCTTTGAAGGCAATTGGGACTTTTTACACCAACCGTTGCAACCGCCGCGATCGCAGCCTGTCATTGAGGATGGCAATCGCGCGATCGCGCAGGCTGTCATTAACTACCTGATGGCAGCCTGACAACGTTTTGCAGATGGGTGTTTACTTTTTGCGGCTTGCTTGAACGAGGGCTGAAAGAAAGCGGTAGGGTGGAGGGATATTGATTACGAAATAGGATCGGGCATGACTGCTGCGGAAACAATCAAACTGGATCAGTTTTTGAAGGTCGTTGGTGTTGCACCGTCGGGTGGACAGGCAAAGCTGTTGATCCAGGCAGGGGAAGTCAAGGTCAATGGAACGGTGGAAACTCGACGGGGACGGAAACTAGCGTTGGGCGATCGCGTTTCGACAATGGGCGACACGTTTAAGGTGGAACCCGCTACCCTTCAACCGCCTAAGCTCGATGCTTCAACCTGAAAACGCGGTGGGTTTCTTCCAATCAAACGTCCTCCAGCCAAACTTGTGCAGCCTCCGTAGTCTAGCTTTAGGGTGCTCGGTTGCGTCGCCTGAGTGAGAACCGCTAGAGCAGCTTGTCGGCTCCTCTTCCGACTACATCTAGGCGTCGAGGTTCATCGCTGGGGAGAGGGTCTGTAAATCAAAGCGATAGTTTTCAATCACCGGATTTGCCAATAGTTGATCGCACACACGATCGAGCTGCTCACAAGCGATCGCTTCGCTATCAGCAGTTAACGTCAATTCAATATATTTACCAATTCTGATTTGCTCTACGTTTTCGTAGCCCATGTGCGTTAGCCCCGATCGCACGGCAGTTCCGGCGGGATCTAGAACCGATGGTCGCAGAGTAACATAGATTTGAGCCTGGTATTTCTGAGCCACCTTCGCGTCCTGTGATGCAATTGACGTTATTGATGCTACCGCTTTTTGAGGGTGGTCAGTTGTTAGAAGCAGTCAGAACAAATTAAAAACTCCCGCTTCTCCCCCTGCCTCCCCTGCTCCCTCTGCTACCCGAACCGTCTCAAGCTATTGCCGCTAGTAAGTTACAGGCGACTCTCCCGCTCCTGCTTCTTCCCCTGCTCCTCTTCCCCTCTCTCCTCTCCCATGAAAGCCAGTCGCACCCGCAGCCAGGAACGGATTATCAAGGTCTTAAAAAACATGAATCAGGCGATTTCAGCGCAAGATTTGTTTGTTGAATTGCGGAACCGTGAGCAGGCAATGGGTTTGGCGACGGTCTATCGTGCGTTAGAAGCATTGAAGTTGGAGGGGGCGGTGCAGGCGCGCACAGTGGCGGGAGGTGAGTCACTGTATAGCCTGGTGCAGGAAGATCAGCATCATTTGACCTGTTTGCAATGCGGTGGGTCGATCGCGATCGATGCGTGCCCAGTGCATGAGCTAGAAGCTCAATTGAATCAGTCGTATCAGTTCAAAATCTACTACCACATGCTGGAGTTTTTTGGGCTATGTACGCAATGTCAGGCGGCCGATGCAGTGAGTGAGTCCATTAATTAATGAGTACCAATAATTAATGAGTACCAATGTGATGTCCTCGGTTCAGATGCTTCTGCATCAGACAGCTTCGCTGCTCGTTTACCGCTCTGTTTTAAATGGAACGGCTGGGCAAGCATTTTTGGCGTTGCTGCAAGCCATTCGCCATGCAGAGCGCAATACCGCTGCTGACAATACCGAATGCCTTCATGTGTATAGTGACTGGTTTAACGCTCTGGCAACCTGTCAGCAAAGCTGGCAAGACTATTTGCTTACTCAAATTTTGAGCGCGGACAATCCGTTTACTCAGCAAGTGCAGCAAACGGCGCTGGACCAATTACCCCCTGCTTTAGCGGCAGCGGCGCGTCATGATTTGCAGGTGCTTCAGCAGCTCTATACCTGCGAGAGTCAGCAGATGAGTCAGTGGGTAAAGGCATCGGCTCATTTGGCTGAGGCACCCGTTGTCTGGAGTTATCCTGCCGCCGAAAACTTAGCTTGGCTCAGAGATTCACTACTGGCGTTGACTGACTGGAGTGAGGGTGTGGAGCCATTAGCGGCTCATTACCGTCAGCATGGGGTAGGGCAGTTTGCCGAGTACAAAGCATTGCGCTGGCACGCGGGACAATTGGTTGGCATTGCTGTGCCCGATCGCGTTCAGGTAACGGATTTAATCGGCTACGAGTCTCAGAAGGACGCTTTGCTGAAAAATACAGAATCTTTGCTTAACGGCTATCCTGCCCTGCATGTACTGCTTTATGGTAGCCGTGGCTCTGGCAAATCGTCGCTGGTCAAGGGTTTGCTGCATCGTTATGGGGCAGTTGGTCTTCGCCTGATTGAGGTTGCCAAAGCGGACTTGAACGATCTACCTACGATCGTGGAGTTGCTACGGGCTTTACCGCAGAAGTTCATTATCTTCGTCGATGACCTGTCGTTTGAAGAAGACGAAGACGCGTACAAAGCGTTGAAAGTTGTGCTTGAAGGTAATTTGACGGCGCGATCGCAAAATGTCGTCGTTTATGCCACCTCCAATCGACGGCACCTGATTCGTGAGTTTTTTGGCGATCGCCCCCGACCCAGTGATGGGGATGAAGTTCATGCGTGGGATACGGTACAGGAAAAGCTTTCCTTTAGCGATCGCTTTGGCTTAACCCTCACCTTTGAACCCGCTGACCAAAAAACCTATTTACAAATCATTCACCACCTTGCTAAGCAAGCCAAACTGTCGCTCAATGCCGAAACGTTGGAGCATCAAGCGCTTCAATGGGCAACTCGGCACAATGGGCGATCGGGGCGTACCGCTCGTCAGTTTATTGATTTTCTCACAGCCGACTTAGCGAGTACGAATGATCCCAATCAGTTAGCGAGCGATCGCCGTTAGCTCTAACGTCTCTCCCGGTGCAGGTAGCCGCAGTTGGGTTGGTAACCCCGAAGCCAGCAAGCGATCGCGAAATTCTTCGACGCTGCCAACCGTTTGAATGAACTTGGGTAGAATGCCCTCAGCACGAATCTCCCCCAACGTAGTCGGCACGAAGAAATGAGGGTTCAGGGTTTCGACCAGATGCATCGCCTGAAGCGGTCCCATAATGACTTGACCCAGGAGCGGCAGGACTTGACCAACCACGGGCGCGATCGCGACATCAATGTGCCCTAGCTGCGCGGCAGGTGTCTTGAGCGGAAATAAATGCGGTTCGTAGTAAAGGGTTTCGTTGGTGGTGCTGTCTTTGAGCAAATAGCCGTTTTCCACCTGACCCGGTTGAATCTCTGCACCCGGAACTGCCGTGATTGTGAGAGTGTCACCCAGCGTGAATACGTCCCAGTGAGCGATCGCAGTGACTTGTTGATAACCCAGTTGCCGTACCACGTTAGCCGCCGTAGGAGAGGCAACCACAGGAATGCTGCGATCGAGCCGTTCTAGTGTGGGCTTGTGGCAGTGGTCATCAACGCCTTGAGAGAGCAAAATCACGTCGATCGGGGGCAAGGTTTCTGGTGTGAACGCGATCGGCGTCTCGTGATACGCGGTAAATAACCAGGGCTGACCATAAAACACCAGCGGGTCCACCAGCCACGGATCGACCAGAATCGTGCGTCCTGCCAGGTGAAAGAGCCAACTATTCAGGTCAATCCGCGTCAGTTTCATAGCCGTTCGCAATCTTTCTTAAAGAACGTATCTCTCACTATCTTACAGGGGTGTAGGGTGGGGGAGGAAGGTAGAAGGCAAAAGGTAGAAGGCAAAAGGTAGAAGGCAAAAGGTAGAAGGCAAAAGGTAAAGAGTAAAAGCCTAAAGGCTGAAGGTAGAAGGTAGAAGGCTAAAGGGAAGAAAATGGGTGAGCAACAGGCAGGTGTTTCACAGGTTCCGGTAGCGATGACGATCGCGGGGTCTGACAGTGGGGGCGGTGCAGGCATTCAGGCAGATCTGCGGACGTTTGCTTTTCATCAAGTACATGGAACGTGCGCGATTACCTGCGTGACGGCGCAGAACACGCTAGGCGTGGAACGGGTGGATGCATTGCCGTCGATCGCGGTGGTGGCGCAGATGGAAGCGGTGGTAAAAGATATTGGCGTTCACGCAGCAAAAACTGGAATGCTGTTGAACCAGGAAATTATTGCAGCAGTAGCGGAGCAGATACAGGCATTGCGGCTCACAAAGCTCGTCGTCGATCCGGTGATGGTGTCGCGCACAGGCGCACAGTTGATCGATGATGCAGCGATCGCCACGCTGAAAACCGCCCTCATTCCCCACGCAACCGTCCTTACGCCAAACCGTTACGAAGCTCAGATGCTCAGCAATTTAGAGATTCGCACCTTAGACGAGATGAAAACGGCTGCCCAACGCATTTATAAACTCGGTCCGCAAGCCGTCTTGGTGAAAGGTGGTGGGATGCAAGGAGCGTTGCGAGGGGTAGATATCTGGTTTGATGGACAGCAGTTTGAAACGCTGACGACTGCAACGGTAGAAACAACCAATACGCACGGCACGGGCTGCACACTATCAGCCGCGATCGCTGCAAACCTTGCGTTGGGTCACGATCCCCTCACCGCTACACGGCACGCCAAAGCTTACGTCACCAGTGCGCTCAAACATTCATTGGCAATTGGTCACGGTCAGGGACCGATTGGACACTTTTTCCCCTTGTTGAACATTAGCTAAGTGACCAGTGATCAAAGCAGCTAAGCGATCAGGACCGCATCAGCCGCTCAGTCGCAACAAACTCGTAACGCATTGCCAATTTCCGGCTATTCTTGCCAAGTTGACTGCCAATCGGGGCATTTATCACTTTCCCAACCGTAGGGGTGCATCCCGCAAACCAGCATTGTGCCACCGTATACCTGACCGTGATAATGCCGACAACCCACGCAAGCAGGGCGATCGTTCAAAAACGGTTCTACGGTATGAATCATCGGTTGAGCCGTTTCCTCAACGACAAGCTCAATGCCCAAGTAGGCTTCAAGGATGGGATCAATCAGTTCCTCAAGGCGCTGCTCAACCTCAGTACTTAAAACCGTCTGCACCTGCTCTGCCATCGCTTCAGACGCATCTAAAAAGGCATCGACCACCTCGCCGATATCCTTTGCAACATCGGTGAAGAACTGATCGACCTCATTGACCATCATTTCTAACATCTCAGAGAATTCTTTTGACCAATCTTCCATATGCTTCTGAATTAAATCTGTGTGCATCACATTCAAGGTCACAGATGCAGAGTCACAGTCGAAAAATTTTGCTAGGACAGTTCACAGTCATCCAGTCGCAGTCAGCAGAGCATCTGTGAGAATCGCCTTCAGTATAGCTCACATCTAAGGCTTGTCCTGCCGCAGACGTCTTAGTTCTGCTTGCAGGTCCATTACCTGCTGCCGCATGTGATCGACCTCAGTCGGTGCGGTCGGCGCTGGCTCGTCATCATCAGTGATAATTTCAATGCGTCTCGGTTCGGTAGCGGGTGCAGAACTTGCATTTTGCACGGATGGCTGCTGCGCTTTGTTAACCATGTCATCGACAAAGCGACGAGCTTCTTCGCTGGTCATTTCACCACGTTCTACCATTTCGTCTGCCAGCGTTTGCACCTGCGATCGCAGTTCGCCAATCTTTTCAGTTGCCTTTTCACCCGCATAAGAGGCAACGCCGATACCAAGATAGACCGCCTTCTGAACCAAATCTCCCAGACCCATGTGACAAACTCCTGAATGTGTCAATCTTGAAATGTCTCAATCTTGCATAGCGGGGTATGGCTAACCTGTCCCCGACGTTTCCAGCATAGAAAAAAAGCTAAGGGACTGTCACCCGTCCCGCAGGTGGAAAACCGTATTAGCAAGAGTGAGGCGATGGGGACGATAACGTTCAGGAGGGGGAGCAATGAAATGAAGAGAGCATCGCTTCCACAAAAGCGACCCGGAGTCCACGCCTATCACAAGCATCCTATGTTGCTGCTACCTTCCGGTCCTGACAAGGTTTAGGCGTTGCGATCGCATGGGTCCGGATCACTTATCAGGATAGCACCTTCTGGTAGCGGTCAGCTTTTGGCTTTTGGCTTTTGGCTTTTAGCGGTCAGCGGTCGGCTTTCACTCAAAACTTAAATGCTCGGCTCCTGCCTTTCACCTTTTGCCCTTTACCTTTTATCCTTTACCTTTTACCTTTTACCTTCTGCCCCTACTCCACCGCCACGCGCCATTCGTAGAGCTTGTAGTGGACGCAGCCATTTTGCACGAGGGGATCTTGCGCCACGATCGCGGTTGCTTCGTCCATAGAAGCAGCTTGAAACAAAAGCATCCCGCCGCCATAACAGCCCCAGTAGCCAGATTTTGCTTGATGCCCTTTGGCGATTAAGCTGCGTACAAATTCTTTGTGCGCAGGGACGTATTGGTCAAAGATGGGTCTGTCCACAATTCCTTCTTCAATTTTGACGAACCACGGCATGGACGGTGTTCCTTTTTGAATAGACGATGGTGCGATCGGGATGGGACACTGCATGTTAGACGTTAGACAGCCGCTTGCTGGAACGATTTTTGCATCGATCGCACGCTTCAGAGTCAGACGTTTATCGTTCGATCCAGTCTCTCAACAGTGGTCGGTCAAATACACGTAGGGTATACAGGGTAACCTTTTGAGTGCAGCAAACAGTCGGTTTTTTATTGCTTTGTTACCGTCTCAGGCGATTCAAGACTACGCCAATGCGGTAAAGCAGGTGTTTGTCGATCGCTACGGCAGTCGGGCTGCGTTGCAGTCGCCCCCGCACATCACGTTACAGCCACCGTTTGAGTGGTCACTGGCGGCACTACCGACGCTTCACCAAACGTTGAGTGAGTTTGCATTGCAGCACGAACCGTTTTTTGTAAGCTTGTCGGGCTTTGGTGCCTTTGCGCCGCGTGTTATTTACATCAATGTGGTGAAAACGCCCGCACTGTCGGCATTGCAAGCAGCATTAATGGCTCAAATGGAGGGGGCACTGGGGATTGTTGATGCAGTAGCTAAAACGCGATCGTTCTCGCCTCACATGACGGTTGGCTTCCGCGATCTGACCCCAGAAAATTTTGAGCTGGCTTGGGCAGAGTTTCAGCAGCGCCCGTTAGAGCTTGAGTTTGTAGGGACTCATTTAACGTTGTTGCAGCACGACGGACAACGCTGGGAGGTTCACAGTGAGTTTCCCTTTGCCGACACCAGAACCGCGAATCGTTAGCAAAGCATGGTTGAACTCCCTCCCCACTCGCCCTTACAAATAGCCCTCAACAAGCAAATCTGACCCAATCGATCGCCATTGCATCGGTTCTAACACCAACGCATCAGTCATAAGCGGCAGTCCCAAATCGCCAACGGGAGAAGGTGCCGTGCTGCCACCGATAATTTTGGGCGCGATGAAGGCAAGCACTTTTTGGACAGCGCCATCCGCGATCGCGCGTGCCGCCAGTGTGCCGCCACATTCCCACAACACACTCAGGCAGCCATGATCGTACAGGTGCGTCATCACTGCTAAAGGGGTTAAAGTGGCAAGCTCTATCACTTCAACGTTTTGTTGTGTCAGCGCATTGTGCAACTCTGGATTCGCGCTGGCTTCAGTAAACACGAGTGTAGGCGCGATCGCTGTATCCCAAAGTTGGGCATCAAGGGGTAAATCGAGCGATCGGCTCATGACCACTCGTAGCGGTGTGGGATCTTGGCGGCTCGTCAGCAGGGGATTGTCACGCCGGACGGTATTGCCGCCCACAATCACCGCATCGCAGGCGGCTCGTAAGTTGTGAACCTCAGCACGGGCAGCGGGACTCGTTACCCAGGCGCTATGTCCCGTCGTGGTGGCAATCTTGCCATCCAGCGTCATGGCATATTTCAGAATGCCGAAGGGACGGTGGTGCAGAATCCGGTGCATGAAGGCTTCGTTTAGCTGGCGACAGTCCGCTGCTTCAATACCAACAGTGACCTCAATGCCTGCTGCTCGTAATCGCGCAATGCCCCCACCGGAGACTCTCGGATCGGGATCGACCATGCCAACGACAACCCGCTGAATGCCTGCTGCCACGATCGCGTCCGAGCAGGGGGGCGTGCGTCCATAGTGGTTGCAGGGTTCCAGGTTGACGTAAAGGGTGGCACCGTGAGCGCGATCGCCTGCCTGCCGTAACGCAAACACCTCGGCATGGGGCTGCCCCGCAGCGGAGTGAAAGCCTTCACCCACGATCGCGCCATGCTGCACAATGACGGAGCCAACCAATGGATTGGGTGCCGTGCGTCCTAATGCCCGTCGCGCCAACTCCAGACAGCGTTGCATCAGTGCGCGATCGCGTGTGACTGGATCATTCATCACGTCAACATCAGCCACACCCTATACCCCCTACCCGACACCCCATCATTCACTTACCGAGACTGGCTTTGTACGCTGCCCAGCCACCCAGATGTGAAATGTCTTCCCAGCCGTATTTTTCGACCAG
>JBBSHC010000050.1:0-10183 GCA_038253425.1 Leptolyngbyales cyanobacterium
CGCAGCAGCTTCAATTAGTGGGTGTGACTGGTACCAACGGCAAAACGACGACGACCCATTTGATCGAGTTTTTGTTGCAGCAGGCGCACAAGTCTACGGCGCTGTTGGGTACGCTCTATACGCGCTGGCAAGGGTTTCAACAAACTGCTGTGCATACAACCCCCTTTGCAGTCGAGCTACAGCGACAGTTGGCAGACGCGGTGGCAGCGGGCTGTAAGTTTGGCGTGATGGAGGTAAGCTCTCACGCATTGGCGCAAGGGCGGGTGTTGGGCTGCACCTTTGAGGCGGCGGTGTTCACCAACCTGACGCAAGATCATCTGGATTTTCACCGCGATATGGACGATTATTTTGCGGCAAAGGCGTTGATGTTTAGTCGGGGCTACTTGAAAGGGCAAGCGGTGATCAATCTGGATGATCCCTATGGAGCTCAACTGATCCAGCACCTTGAGCCAAAGCAAGTCTGGAGCTATAGCACTCACGATACTACGGCAGACTTATATACCAGCGATTTGTCTTACGCTGCCGATGGGGTGAGTGGGATGCTGCATACGCCTCATGGTGAAATGGCATTTCGATCGCCCCTTGTTGGTCAATTCAATCTCGCCAATTTGTTAGCCGCGATCGGTGCTGTGCTGCATTTGGGTTTGGCTCTCAACGAGATTGTGACTGTGTTGCCGCAGTTTGGTGGTGTGCCAGGACGGATGGAGCAGGTGCAGGTTGCGCCCAATCAAGACATCAGCGTGATTGTGGATTATGCTCACACGCCCGATAGTTTGGACAATTTGCTCCGAGCCGCACGACCGTTTATTCAGGGCAAGCTGATCTGTGTGTTTGGCTGTGGTGGCGATCGCGATCGGGGCAAACGTCCCCAGATGGGTCGCATCGCTGCTGATCTTGCCGATCGAGTGATTGTGACTTCAGATAACCCGCGCACTGAAGACCCACAGCGCATTTTGCAGGATGTGGTGGCTGGGATTCCTGATTCAGTGAAGCCTGTTGTACTGGGCGATCGGGCTGAAGCCATTCGGCTGGCAATTCTGGAAGCGCAACCGGGCGATGGGGTGCTGATTGCCGGAAAAGGACACGAAGATTATCAGATTCTCGGCACTGAGAAGATTCATTTTGACGATCGGGAACAGGCGCAGGAAGCACTAAAACAGCGTCTATCAATTTAAGTCTTTGTTATGATGCTGCGTTCTTGGGCTAGGGCAGTACTCCAAAATGATTAGTCAAGTTGCAAACTTGAACTTCCTTGATGTTTGCGAACCAGTATTGTTGTTAATTTAGTTCACCACGATCAGTAGCATCGGTTTTATAAAATGAAGAAGAGACATCGAGCAAAGAGCGATCGGGATAAGTTTGATGTCCTCTCAGCCGTATGGGTTCTAGCTTGTAACGACCCTATCTCCATCATGAGTTACAACGGAATTAAGTTCAGACTGAAGTTATCTACTGACTATGATATAGAGAGCCTTATAGAAGAACGAGGTGAGTTTTTTAGGCCAGGAATACCTTCGCGTCGCTTAGAGGAATGGAAAACTGCAATGCAATTACAAGTGAGTAAGCGTCCTGCTTGGATTCGCGATTTAGAGGATGAAGCATCACAGTTAGAAGCAATAAACGCGTTGTCAGTTGATGATGTTTTTCGTAGTCAATTTCGTACAGAAAAGGATGCTCCTCCTTCTACTCTTGAAGTGCTTGGCTGGGGTTTACAGCATATTGAGAGGCTGAGAAAAGCCAATCTTGAAGCCCGTGAAGAAGTGATTAAAAGATGGCAACTTTGGTCTGTCATCATTCTAAGTGTTGTAAATATTGTAGTAACACTGCTTAAGAAATGAAGGTGAGAAGGTAAGCATTGATACGTCTACATTGTCTTTGAAATTGTTGGCAGCTAGAGTCTCTTTATGGAATTTGAGTGGAACTCAGAGAAAGCTTTCATCAATCTGAGAAAGCACACTATCTCTTTCCAAGAAGCAGCGATCGTGTTTGATGACTCCTTATCTGTAACGTTTCCCAACCCTGATCATTCAATTGCGGAAAACCGCTACGTTATCATTGGCATGTCAAGGTCAGGGCAATTATTGGTTGTCTCCCATACTGACCGCGAAAACCGCACTCGAATTATCAGTGCCCGAAGAGTCACTCGCTAAGAAAGGACGTTTTATGAAGAAGGACGTTGACGAACTGGAAGATGAGCTGCGCCCTGAATACGACTTCTCCAAAATGGCAGGAGGCGTAAGAGGTAAGTATGTTGAGCGATACCGCGCCGGAACCAACTTAGTCCTCCTAGATCCTGACGTTGCTCAAGCTTTCCCGACAGATGCATCGGTGAATGAGGCACTACGATTATTAATGCAAATTGCTCAACGCCAGCAGCCCACTAATCCAGTTGGAGCGGATGGATAGGGGATTTTTGTGCGATCGCAAGGGGTACTCACCGCCGATCAATCGGAACGTTTGTTTTGAGGGGTGAGTCTAGAGTTTTTCTCCAACGTTACTCCTTGAGTCATTGCAGCGAGGTCAGTGTCATGCTGCTAGAGTCTCCCCCCAAGCCGATCGGTGAAAAGCCGAAATTAGCTTCCGTCAGCGGTTGCAGCAGCAATTGTAAAATTGCTCATTTTTCTATCAAGGTTTGAATGAGCACTAAGCAATGGTTTCTCCACCCGATCGCCCGATTATTTTCGAGCTGGTTGTTCAATCAGGGCACCCCGCTCTTTTAGATGGCTTGGATGTTTGGTTACGGCTGGGCTTGCTTTCTGATGAAACTGTGCGGCAGCTTTGTCACGATCAGCTTACCTGTTTGCTGTCTGAGGCACCTGCGCGATCGCGTGATAACACCTTGGTAACTAATGACTTCGCGCTCGAAGAAGCGTTGATGCCAGTGGGGTCAAGGTCAGAAATTGCACGTCCACCAAGCCCGATCGCGCGGGGCATTCAGTCCTTCATGGCGGAGGTCAGCGTTGTCTGGCTGCTGTTTTTGGGCGTGTTTATGGTGGTTGTGTCGTCTGGGGTGTTAGCAGCAACTCAGTGGCGCAATTTCTCGACTGTCGGGCAGTACGGTATTTTGTTTGCCTACACGCTGGCATTTTGGGTGGCAAGTGTCTGGACGGGGCGGCAGCCAAGCTTGCGTTTGACCACGCGAATGCTTCAGGTCGCGACGTTGCTGATTATCCCCGTCAACTTCTGGACGATGGATGGCTTTCGTTTGTGGGAAAGCACCTTGGGCTGGGTGATGGCAGCGATCGCAGCGATCGTTCTAACTGGCATTACGGTGCAGTTGCTGAGACCGGAGTTGGGGCGTCGGGAGTGGGGGGTCGGGAGTCGCAAAATGCTTCCGCTGGGAACAGCGATCGCGTTGAGTTGGCTGCACTGGGGCTGGGGCTGGTCGGGTTTCCCGCTGGTGGCAACGTATGTGGGGACGATTGGGGCGACGATCGCGCTGGTGTTGCAGGAGCGGGAGTTGGGAGTGGGCTTCGACGTGAGCGCTCAGCCGAATGGGATTGGGGAGTTGGAAGGGGGGATAAGAGAGGCAGGGGGGGCGGCGGAGGCAGAGGAGGCAGAGGCAGGGGGGGCAGCTCCTTTTCTTCCCCTGCGATCGTCACCCCTTACACTCTCTACGATTACGATCGCGATCGCCACTCTTCTGCTCATTGCCCGTGCAGTTTTAGCGGCGGGTGTACCGATCAATCGGCTGGGTTTAGCAGTCGGCATTTGTGGCTGGTTACTGTGCTGGTTGGGGCGGCGGAATGCGAGTCGGCTGATTTGGCAACAGGGTGGAGTGGGGTTGCTGGTGGTTGGCTGGTTGATTGCGGTGACGGTAATCCCTCCGTGGCAAGCGATCGCTATTAGCGGACTCTCCTTGTGGCTAGTGGCAGACTATCTGTGGCGATCGGGGCAGGTGCAGTACCTCACCATAGGATGGTTGATCGGGCTGCAAACGGTTTGGCTCGTATGGCGGACGATTCCAGGTGGGCTACAGCAAACCATTGTTGCAACCAGTACGCAGTGGGCAGGATTGGAGGCGATGCCAGTCGCGTTGCTAGGGCTGTGGTTTTTTCCGTATTTGGCACTGACGGTTTGGTTTGCGTTTCGGTTGCGTCGTTGGCAGCAGCAGGATCTAGCACGACAGGCAGAATGGCTGGCTTTAGGCTTGGGCATTGCTCTTGCCTTTCTGAGTTTGGGCAATGGGCTGACTCGATCGCTCAATTTAGCACTGTCTACTGTCACGCTGAGCGCTGTTCTACGGGGGCGTCTTCGTCCTGAAACTCCGCTCATTTACCTGACGCACGGTATTGGCTTGGCAGCGATCGCGGCGTTTATTGATCTACTTGCCCCGCCCCTGAGCGTAACGGCTTGGTCTGGCATTCTACTGGCAGAGATGGTGGCGGAATGGAGCTTCTGTGCGAGTTTACCTGTACGTTTGGATTCTCCAACCGCGATCGCTCCTGAAACCCGGCTCGATCCTGACGCTGAGATCGCGTCCCAAACTGTTGATGATCCTCCCCTGCCTGTTCGTGCTGCCAAGGTTCCCTTGCGGCGGCTGTCTGCGCTGGAAAGCTGGCAACAGAGCACATGGCGGTTTGGTCTGGTTCTCGCTGGCATGAGCTACTTGCTTCTACGTAATACGTTTTTGCCTGAAGCGATATGGGGTGGCATTTGGCTGGTTACGCCTGTCGCGTTGACTGTTTTGGGAAGCCGCAGACGCTTGCCACAGCGTCATTTTGCTAGCTGGCTGAGTCTATGTGCCGTGTTTCTGGTGCAGTTCCTGGTGGGTGGCAGTGCTGCCGCCTGGTTGACCAGTTTGGGTACGGCAACTGTGCTGATGGTGCTTAATACGCAGCAACTCCGGCAACTGATTGCAGCAGTGATGACAGTGGGGTTTGGTTTAGCCTTTGCTGCTGTTGCGCTATGGGAAGGGTTTGGTACTGCCCTCACGATCGCACTGAGCGTTAATTTGCTGGCGATCGCCCTGCTCCTGCTCTGGCTGCTGTGGGGGTGGTTGCAGCGTCGTGAAACCATGCTGGTAAAGCTTTATCGACAAGCAACCGATGGCTGGGCGATCGCCATTGCCGTCATCACACTGGTGCTGCTCACGTTCTGTCATCTAGCCGTTTACATTCAGCTTGATACTCCTCACTGGCAGTATGTGTTTGCTGCTGGCGTTCTTTGCGTAGCAACCAGCTATCGCACCTGGAAGCGTCCTCAGAATGCTGGTTTCTATGCGATCGCCTGGAGTTTGGAACTGATTGCCACAGGAATTTTTTCGCTGACTGGACGATCGCTGGAGGCGGTGGCGATCGCTAATCTTGCTCTGGGATTAGGTACCCAACTACTGGGCGATTGGTGGCTGGCAAGGCGGAGTGGTAGGCGTTGGGCAGCGGATGACAGGGTAGAAACCCAGGAGAGCAGGAACGTCGATGACGCAGAGGGATCTGCCCAAGCTTCAAGCTTCAAGCTCTCATCTGCAAGCCGCTTAGTCTCGCCTCGTCTCTATCCCTCTAGTTGGGATGCTATCCCTCTCCTTTATGCGTTACTGGGGTTGCTGCTTCAGCATCGCTCGTTTACTGCGACAACAGGTCTTTACACGTTGGCGGCGGTGTTAGTTGGGGTTGGTATTGGGCGGCGGCAACCCTCCAGACCGCTGGTCTACCTATCAGTTTTTGGAGCGTCGATCGCGGCTTACGAATTGCTGATCTACCAGCTATGGCAGGCAAACGGAGGCGAGACGGGGGATGGCATTGTTTTGCTGGCGGGGTTAGCTGCCGCGATCGCGCTGGTCTACCGTCTTTTACAACGCTGGTTGCTGCCCTATCTGCGGCTTTCAGTACGAGAGGTGGCAGCGATCGCGCATCTTCATTGGGCTGTGGGCAGTGCGCTGATGCCGTTGGCGTTTGTCAGTTCTCTGAGCAACTCTGGTGCATGGCTGTGGACTGGCGTTGCAGTAGTGCTGGCAGCGTATGCGCTGGCAATGGGGAATGAGCGATGGAGTGTAAGGGAGGTAGGGGAGGCAAGGGGAGCAGGGGGAGAAACTGCCACACACCCCCGTGCTTGGACATACACAGGCATTTTTGCAGCGATCGCCACGATCGCTCATCTCTTTTATCAGTTGCTGCCTGCTGCGGTACTACTCCTGTGGGGCGGTGCGATCGCGGCAGGCGTTGCCGTTGTGCTTTATCAGACACCCTGGCAGCGTTGGGGCTGGTACCGCAAACCGTGGCAGCGATCGGCGCTGATCTTGCCAGTTGTTGTCACGCTACTTACTGCTGAAGGCATTGCGCTTCAGGGCTTGCTCATTGTGGCAGCGCTCTATGCGTGGTTGGCAAAAGCAGACCAGCGGATTCGCCTTAGCTACCTCAGTGTGGTGCTGGCAAACTGGGCGATACTGCGATGGCTCAACCAGTTGGACGCAACCAATTTACTCTGGTATGCAGCCTTGATCAGTGCATCAGGGCTGTATCTTGTTCAGGTTGATCCAGCGTTACGATCGCTCGACGATCGTGAAAAACGTCACTTATTGCGAAGTTTGGCAACGGGGCTGGTTTGCCTGACAGCTTTCTACCAGGCTGAAATTGGCATTGCGGGTACCCCATCGCTCTTACCTGGCTTGCTCAGCGGCGCGATCGCGCTTGGATTTGTTTTGGCTGGCTTACGGCTCCGCATTCGGGCGTTTCTCTTTGTTGGTACGGCTGTCTTTATGATTCAGGTACTCCGGCAGGTCGCCCGCTTTGCCAGCGAATCTCTGCCCCTATGGTCAATGGGCATTGTGCTAGGCATCGCCTTTATTTGGATTGCCGCCACCTTTGAAGCCCGTCGCACCCAGATTTCGACCTTGATGCACTATTGGTCTACGGAACTAGAAGCCTGGGAATGATCGAAAACAAGAAGCTCACGTCATTACCATTTGAGCCTTTGCATCAGGTAGGACTGACTCAAAATGCAACACTATTACAGCAGAATTCAGGAGTCAGGAGTCAGAATTCAGCAGTGAACAAGGCTCTCAATCTGGCTTCGGATTGAGACGGTGTACTTCATCTAGCTGCAAACTGCTGTCTTTCAAATTTAGCGATGGTAAGACATGGAGAGCAACACCATGCCCTTACCAACCGTTAGGGGTTTGCGATCGCGCTTTTCGCTGCCAACCAGCCTTAGTGTTTTAACACCAGACGATAGCGTGGTTTGCCATTGCGGAGTTTTTCCATCGCTTCATTCACCTGTTCAAACGAGAACGTTTCGGTAATCGGTTCGACCTTGTGACGGGCGGCGAAGTCCAGCATTTTGGTGATGGTGCTGGGGCTACCTGTGGGGCTACCGGAGAGCGTTTTTTGTCCCAGAATGAGCGGAAAAACACCCACTGACAAAGGGCTTGGTGTAACGCCGACAAAGTGTAGCCGTCCTTTCGGTCGCAGTGCGTTGATGTAAACGTTCCAGTCTAGATCAGCGTTAATGGTAGAAATAATCAAATCGAAGGTGTTTTCTACCGCCTTTACTGCTTCTGGATCGCGAGAGTTGACGAAATGGTTTGCTCCCAGTTCACGGGCTTCTGCCTCTTTGTCGGCACTGCTTGAGAAGGCAGTAACATCACACCCCCAGGCACGCAAGAAGCTCAGCGCCATGTGCCCTAAGCCACCAATGCCAACCACGCCAACATGAGCGGTGGGATGGATATCAAACTGCACGATCGGGTTAAACACGGTAATACCGCCACATAGGAGTGGTCCGATTACGGCTGCATTAACTTGCTCTGGTATAGGAAACACCCACTTGTGATGAGCGCGCACCTTGTCGGCAAAGCCTCCGGGTCGTCCTACGATCGTTCCTTCTGCGGTCAAACAAAGGTTGTGGTCGCCTGACATACACCACTCGCACTCCATACAGGAGTTGGCATACCAACCGAGTCCGACTCGTTGCCCTACCTTGACATTGTGGACAGCATCACCGATCGCGCCGATCGTGCCGACGACTTCATGCCCCGGAATGAATGGATATTGCGTGATCCCCCATTCGTTATTCAACATGCTCAGGTCACTGTGGCAAATACCGCAGTATTCCACATTAATTTCAACATCCTCAGCACCTAGCGCACCCGGATCATACTCAAACGGTTTCAGTTCGCCACCCGGTTCATGTGCTGCATACGCCTTAATCATGGGTTTTGCCTCTAGTCGTTTGCTGTTGTCGATAGACTGTCTGACTAGCTATTGTACGGTGCCGCTTCCAGGGCGCAAAACAGCGACAAATTGATTTTCCATTCCACGTTGGGTGAATCGCCCTGTTTTCACCGTTCAACTATAACTTTTGTCAGAGGGACGATCGTGCCCTGAACGTTAGCCTTGATTCTGTGCTTGGAGATGCAAATTGGTTTGCAATGGTAGTTTTTCGATCGCTGGCTGATCGCAAAAACAGCCCCATTAAAGACGTTCTTTGTTCAAATAATGGCGATTTGAACAGTGACTAAATTAATTGGCGATCGCAAACTTTGGAGCAAACCAGAGTATCGCTAACAAGCATGCAAAGTTAAAAACGAACCAAGGGAGTACTGAGATGACAAACTTAATTTCGAGCGCGATCGCGTGGATCAGTGCGCTGTTTCAAGGACTGCAAGTAAAGCGCTTTTTGGCAGTTGGATTGGTTGGGTTTCTTCTGCTAACCACCAATGTTGATCCCGGACAAACTAACAAAGCGTTGCGTGACAAAGTGCGTACACGGGTGGAGCAGAATGATGCTCAGCGTCCGAAGACTACAGGACAGTGGAACCGAGAAGCACGTGAGACAGAAGACGCTCCGGGTGAACGGCTGCAAAAAATTGGGCAAGAATCAGCCGAAGCCTTTAAAGAATTTGGTTCTGGCTATGTCAAAGGTGCTCAAAAAACTGCTGGTGATGTGCGCGACGCAGGCAAGGATCTTGTCGATTAAAACCAGTCTTCATTGACTTCTTCATTGACTGATGATCCAGCAATTTTCAGCTTAAAAGCTTGACTGTTTGTAGAGGCGTACTCAAGCACGTCTCTACAAACTTTTGTCTTTTCGTTAACGGCTAATTTGCAACACCTTAGTTTGCAACACCAAAGACGCTACCGATCGCGCGCATCATGTTTTGTGGCTGCATCGCATCAACAGCAGCAGTTGGTTCATAGCCACAGTGAACCATGCAATCAGCACACTGAGGATTACCACTAGAGTGTCCGTATTTACTCCAATCGGTGTTGTCTAAAAGTTCTTGAAAGGTTTCGTAGTGCCCCTCGTTGAGCAGATAGCAAGGCTTTTGCCAACCAAGCACGCTGTAGCTCGGCATTCCCCAGGGTGTGCATTCGTACTCTTTCACGCCTGTGAGAAAGTCTAGAAACAGGGGATTGTGGTTAAAGTTCCAGTTTTTCTTGCCTGCTTTGAGTGGAGCCAAGATTTCGCGGAAGAGCGCTTTGGTCTGTTCCCGCTTGAGGAAATGCTCCTGATCCGGTGCCCACTCGTAGCTATAGCCGGGGGAAACCATCATGCCGTCTGTGTTCAGCGTCCCGATAAAATCAAAGAAAGCCTGCATTTCTTTCGGATCGGTGCCATCAAAGATCGTAGTGTTCGTTGTCACCCGAAACCCTTTTGCTTTAGCAGCTTTAATGGCTTTGACGGCAACATCAAACACGCCTTTACGATCGACGCACTTGTCATGATGTTCGCGCAGACCATCTAAATGAACGCTAAACGTCAGATAGGGCGACGGTGTGAATTTATCCAGGCTCTTTTCTAGCAAGATGCCGTTGGTGCAGAGGTAAATGAATTTTTTGCGAGCGACCAAACCGCGTACAATTTCGTCGATCTGCGGGTGTAGCAATGGTTCGCCACCAGGGATTGCGACTACAGGCGCACCACACTCTTCAACCGCTGCAAAGCACTGCTCTGGCGTCATATTCTGCCGCAGGATGTCGGTTGGATGCTGAATTTTGCCGCAACCAGGACAGGCTAAGTTGCAACGAAACAGCGGCTCTAGCATTAAGGTTAGGGGATACTTGGTACGTCCCTTAAGACGCTGAGAGACGATATATTTACCAACTTCGATCGCCTGCTGTAAAAGGACTGCCATGCGTTTTTCACTCCTCGAAACGGGAACACGGGCGGTGATAAGGATGAAGTCTAACGGATAAAAGTTTGAGACCAAATTTTAAGACTAAGCTTTTAGCCTTTATCCTTGAGC
>JBBSHC010000051.1:0-10181 GCA_038253425.1 Leptolyngbyales cyanobacterium
GGTAACAGGTACGGTTTCCCTCACCTGTACCTATTAGAACTTAGGAGCTTTCCGAGAAAAAACGTACTGGGTAGTAGGGGTAGGCTTTGCCAAAGTCTCTGTACATAGCCCCTACCTCTGGTACCAGACCTACCCCTAATTACCAAAGCGCGTGGTAAGCATCACTCGAAACTAAGGCGCTTGAGCTTCTGCCAGCGCTTGTTGTAGCCGCGTTTGGTCTAAGCCATGCTGATGGAGCAGTAGCCAGGACTGCACTAAATCGGGACCCTGCATTGCCCCTGTAAGCGCCGCACGAAGGGTTCGCATGACTAGACCTTTTTTCAGGTTTTGCGTTTTGACTACGTGTTTAAGCAGCTCTTGTACCGCTGCCTCAGTAAGGGGCTGATAGTCTGAAAGTGCCGTCGAGACTGCCTGTACGGCTGTAACAGCACCCTCCTGGCGCAGTTGCGCGATCGCATCTTCTGTAAAGCTAATCGTGGGGCGAAAAAGATACTCGCTCATAGGCACGGCTTCGTCCAGGCGAGACAGACTGGGACCAATCACAGCGGTCAACTGCTCTAGCCACGGGCGATCGGTCCAATCACTGTCAAAACCTGCCGCTTGCCAATAAGGAATCAATAAAGCAGCTAATGTGTCAGCAGGCATTGTATGCAAATACTGACCGTTCAGCCAGTTGAGCTTATCCCAATCAAACTTGGCACCCGCCTTGTTCACGCGCTCAAAGCCAAACTTTTGAGCAGCAGCTTCTAGCGTGAAGATTTCGGTCATCCCTTCAGGTGGTGACCAACCCAAAAGGGTCATATAGTTGACCAGCGCTTCGGGCGTGTAACCCATGCGTTGGAAATCGGAGATTGAAGTGACACCATCGCGTTTGGATAGCTTTGCGCCAGCCGAGTTCAGAATCAAAGGTGTATGTCCAAAGCTTGGTACGATCGACCCTAGCGCTTCGTAGAGCAAAATTTGTTTGGGCGTATTGCCAATGTGGTCTTCGCCGCGAATGACATGGGTGATGTTCATATCAATGTCGTCAACGACAACCACAAAGTTGTAAAGCGGTTGACCAAAATCATCGCCCATTGCTGCCCGCGCAATCACCATATCACCGCCCAAGTCGCGCCCTTTCCAGCTAACGGTGCCACGTACAAGGTCGTTCCAGGCAATCTCGCGATCGTTGTCTATAATGAAGCGAATCACCGATGCACGCCCCTCTGCCTCATACGCAGCCCCTTGCTCAGGCGTGAGATGGCGGTGGCGATTGTCATAGCGGGGCGGTTCACCCTTCGCTTTCTGTGCCTCCCGCATGGCGTCCAGTTCGTCGGGCGTGTCATAGGCACGATAGGCGAGACCGTTATCTAACAATATCTGCACCTTCTGTTGATACAGATCCAGGCGCTTACTTTGGTAAAAAGGTCCTTCATCCCAGGTCATCCCTAACCAGGTCAGACCAGCGAGAATGTTTTGCGTATACTCAGGGCGCGATCGCTCCTGATCGGTATCCTCAATTCGCAGAACAAACGTGCCGCCAAGACGACGGGCAAACAGCCAGTTAAACACCGCTGTACGAGCGGTACCAATGTGCAAATTTCCGGTAGGGCTGGGGGCAATGCGAACACGAACGGTCATACGAAGAAAGCTAAAGGATGAAGGCTAGAAGATAGCGCTTGCTTCTGCGGAGCAGTCGGCTAAAAAAGCCAGCGTTACACAAGTCTAGAGATAAACGGTGAAAAAATTCAAGCTAAAGGTTTCAGGCTCAAAGCAAGGCTTAAACGCTCACTCTTGGAACCTTTTACTTTGAGCTTTTTAACTCAACTGTACAATGCCTAATTAAATGCCACTGAGATAAATTAGTGTCGTTGACTGAAAGCCCTTCAGAGAAGAGACTTTATAGTAGGTGCGTTTGTATTGCCCGTGGTGACCGTTGGCATGATGGAAGCATCCACACACGCAGCCCTTCAACTCCATGCACCCAGAGTTCAGTATCTACCACTGCCATCGAGTCAGCGCCCATTTTGCAGGTGCCAACCGTATGCCAAAAGGTATTCGCCGCTTGTCGAATGTAAGCCGCGATCGCTTCATCAGTGGCTACCTCTAGACCAGGAGCTAATTCCTGACCTACGATTTCAGCAAAGGCATCCGCATGAGCGAGTTGACGTTCGTTTTAGGTACCGCTCTCATGCGAAAAAGTCGCGCTGCTTTTGCCCTTTTGTCGGCGCTAACCAGCGCCATGCTTAGGCTCATGCCAGCGTTAGCGCACTTTGCTCCAGGCAAATTAACGCCAACGGCTGTGCTGCAAACGCGATGCCGCTGACGGTCGCACAAGCGCCTACCCCGATTGCCAAACTACTCCATGTGGTGCTGTTAGCGACGGGTGGCACGATCGCGGGCACGGGTGCAACTTCAACAATTCTCTGAGTGCTCAGCCGCGATCGCCGCATCGATTTCTTCGGTGTGCTGATCATAGTAGTTCTGAACCGCTTTCAAATCGACTCTGGTTAACTGGGGGTAATCGCTGAGCAAATTGGCGTCGGAACAGCCTTGCGCGCGCAAGGCGACCACTTGCCACACGGGGATTTGCGTCCGACCGATACAGGCAGCGCCCTGATAAACGCCGGGTGTCTTTCTAATTTTTGGTGTTGCCATGTCTGATCCCAAGGGTCTTGTGCTGTTTGTCCCTGCCCCATTACGGTGACTCAGGGTCGTTCACGTCTTCGCTTTCTAGCTTAGCGCGGCTCCTCGCAGGGGGCGCTCTGTTGCTTTTTTACTCTGCTGGTTCACTCCCTTGAAGATGCACTCTCATCATGCGTGATTACTAGTGACAGTGGTTGACCGCGATCGCCCTGCATATCGCGTGATCGCCCTGCATATCGCGTGATCGCATCTCGGAGTCACTCACAGGAGTCCAGGTGATTGCAGAAGTTATGTCATGCCAGTTTCTTACAGGGGCAGCCTTACATTGCCGGAGACAGTTTTTATTGCTTTTGTAAGTAGGTGGGTCAAATTAAATATAAGACGATCTTCCTTGAAAGCCCTACACAGCCTTACTCTATTCTCAAAAGTATCTTCAGTTTAATCACGCCTCCCTACTTAGTTCCCTCGTATAGATTCAGAGTAATGCTTTCTCTGATCACTGCTACAAGTTGCTTTTGCAGGCGGTTGATAGGGGCGTTGAAAATCAGGTTCACTGGGGTTAGTTCTGGACTGCAATGAAGATGTCTCTTTTACCCAAATTCTCCTGAAACCGTCTCAATCAGACCCGTGACGCTGATAAACTGAATTGTTGGTTTTACAGTCCTGGAGTTGCGATGGAAGTTGGTCAGAACGTGCGCGTATATCGTTTGCGCGATCGGGTGTCTCCGCTCATTGCCAAAAAGTTGGGTGCAGTCGGCGTGATTCGGGATTATCGCATGACGGACGGCAGTGGCGTTGGTTTTTTGGTTCAGTTTGCTGACAATTCGTCTACCTGGTTTTTTGAAGATGAAGTGCAGCCAGCACCTACCAGTAATTAGTCAGAAGTCAAGACAGCAGAAGCCAGAAGTAAACCCGGCTATGTTGAGGGCTTTCCGACTCATGGTGTGTCTTCATTGAGCTACAAACTGCTGTAAGTGAGTAGACATTATTAAACTGAAGAGGCTCAAACTGAAAACTGACCTGCTGGCTGATGGCTTTAAGCGATCGATGGTTCATTTTGATGCGATTGAGGTTGAGTTGTTTGCTTGAGGTTTGGCTTTCTTTCTGCTGCGCTTTGTCACGATCGAACGTGTGCAGATTTTGAGCAATCGTTACCATGAAGGAGACTGCTGGCATTTTGAACTGGCAAACGTTACGCATTGGGTTTGGGAAGCTAGATACATGGCTCTAATCTTGACTTTTTTGGGCAAAGGCGGTGTTGGTCGTACCACGATCGCGATCGCGGCGGCAAAACGATTTGCGGCGCAAGGAAAACGAGTGCTGCTGGCATTGCAGGCACCAGGTCCGGCGGTGGGCGTACTTTTGGGCGAAGTTCCGGGTTCTGATCCCCAGGAGATAGCTCCCAATCTAGCTGCCGTGCAATTTCAGGCATCAGCCTTGCTGGAGCGGAGCTGGGAAGAAGTGAAAAAACTAGAAGCGCAATACCTTCGATCGCCATTCTTCAAGGAGGTTTTTGGGCAAGAATTGGGGGTGCTGCCGGGGATGGATAACGCCCTCGTGCTCAATGCTTTGCGCGAGTATGATGCCAGCGGCAAGTACGACGTGATCGTGTACGACGGCACAGGTGACCAGGCAACCCTCCGGTTATTTGGTATGCCCGAAACGCTGAGTTGGTATGCCCGTCGGTTTCGTAAAGTGTTTGCCGACTCAGATTTGGGTAAAACGCTGACGCCGTTCTTACAGCCGATCGCCAGTGCTGTGCTCAACGTCAGTTGGACGGACGATATCTTTAATCAACCCGCCGCGCAGCAGGCGACGAACATTCTGGAACAGGGCAAAGCGGCACTTGCCGATCCCCATCGAGTCGCTGCGTATCTCGTCACAACCGATGATGCAGCGGCGATCGCAACCGCAAAATATCTTTGGGGGGCAGCGCAGCAGGTCGGTTTAACCGTTGGCGGTGTCATTCTTAACCGGGTGGAGAGTAGTGACGCGATCGCGGCAGACTTTAACCCGTTGCCTGTTACAGCCGTATCTAACCAGGCAGTGAATGATTGGCAACCCCTGATGGATGCCTTGCCAAACTTTGAGCAGGCAGACCAGGCACCCCGCCCGATCGCTGTGAATGTTGCAGAACGAAAGGTGAGCCTTTTTCTTCCCGGTTTCGACAAAAAGCAAGTTAAGCTCACGCAGTCGGGACCAGAAATTACGATCGAGGCAGGCGATCAGCGGCGCAATATCTTGCTACCGCCCGAATTACGTGGTAAGCCCGTAGCGGGTGCAAAATTTCAGGATAATTTTCTGATCATTTCCTTTTGAGTCAGCCGATGTGATGCAACGCAAACGATTCGATTGAAGGAAGCCAGGAGTAGAGAGTAGAAAAATAACTCAAAACTCACGAGCCAGCATAGAGGCACGGGTTTCCTGTCAATTAAATTGCTCTCACGAACGGTTTTTCAAGCCCACTTAATACTTTAGTCCAGAGCCGGGTAGCGACATCGTATGACTGAATCCAATCCTTCTCCGCTTCCGAACGATCCGGTGGTTGACAGCGCCGCTAAACTTGCTGATCTTGCTTCTGATGGGGCGGTTGTGGCGGATCGTAATGCACAAATGCGGCAGATGCTCGGCATGAAAGGTGCGCAAACAGGTGACACCTCCATCTGGAAAATTCGCTTGCAGCTCATGAAGCCCATCACCTGGATTCCGCTAATTTGGGGGGTGGTTTGTGGTGCCGTATCTTCAGGAAATTTTCGCTGGACATTTGAGAATGTGCTGGTAGCAGCCGCGTGTATGCTATTTGCGGGTCCGCTGCTAACGGGTTATACGCAAACCGTGAACGAGTTCTACGATCGCGACATTGATGCCATCAACGAACCCTATCGACCCATTCCCTCTGGCGCGATTAAAATGCCTCAGGTGGTAGTGCAGATTTTTGTTTTGCTTGGTGCTGGACTCGCGATCGCCTATGCCCTCGATCGCTGGGCAGGGCACGAGTTTCCGACTATCACGGTGCTTGCCCTTGGTGGGTCTTTCATTGCGTATATCTACTCTGCGCCACCGCTCAAGCTGAAGCAGAATGGTTGGTTGGGCAACTATGCGTTGGGTGCCAGCTATATTGCCCTACCCTGGTGGGCTGGTCACGCGCTGTTTGGCGACTTAAATGCCACGATCGTGGTTCTGACGTTGTTTTACAGCTTGGCAGGACTGGGCATTGCAGTTGTTAATGACTTTAAAAGCGTGGAAGGCGATCGGCAGTTTGGTTTGAAATCTCTACCAGTAATGTTTGGGGTTACTACGGCTGCCTGGATTTGCGTTTGTATGATCGATGTGTTTCAGGTTGGCATTGCGGCTTACCTGATTAACATTCAAGAAAATCTCTATGCAGCGATCCTGCTGTTGCTCGTCATCCCCCAGATTACGTTTCAGGATATGTATTTCTTGCGTAATCCACTTGAGAATGATGTGAAATATCAGGCAAGCGCGCAGCCATTCTTAGTATTAGGTATGTTGGTGGCGGCGTTAGCCCTCGGTCATGCTGGGGTATAAGGCAATGCTTTTGTCAGTTTAATTTGTTAATCTCATCACAATAGTGCGTCTACGTCACCTGTCATAGTAAAGAAAGCTACTACAGCAACCCTTTCGCGAACGTCGCTCACCGCGATGATCCCCGTTTTGGCTGCTGTTATAATCTGTCTGATTTTGTTCATACAGGCGTGCTTGATATGCAGACAGCTAACAGGGTGTTGATGTTATGAGGGTTTACCTATACCCTGAGGTGGATCTCGATCCCAACCCATTACAATGGGAGCGTGCGATCGCTTGGTGGTGATGAGGCTGTAGCGTGGAAAATTTCCTTTCAAAACTCAAAAGCTTATCGGCTCGATCGAATAGTTCTGAAGCGCTTCAGTCTGATCGACGACCCGGTAGTGCTTCTAGTCGTCCGTTGGCGAAGAAACGGTCGTTACGCCGTGCGATGAGCGCGTTTTTGCCCGGTTTGCGATCGGCTTCGGTAAAAACGAACCCCGACCTTGATCGAGGTGATCCTGATCAAGTCAACCAACGGGTTCGGTACAGTAAGCCCTTCTACCGTCGCCATCTCTTTTGGCTTGCACTGCTGGCAGTAGGGGGCGGTGGTGCTGTTGCGTGGGGTATATGGACCATTGAAAAGAGCCTGCCCGACGTTGCCGATATTTCCAACTTTGCTCAAAACGGCACCCTGACTATTAAGGCGGCTGATGGGATCGTCTTACAGCAGCTTGGGCCTGCAACGCGGCAAAAACTGACCATCAAGCAAATTCCCGATCGCGTGATCAAAGCGTTTATTGCGTCAGAAGATCGTCGATTTTATCAGCACAATGGCGTTGACTATCAATCGATCGTGCGGGCAGTAGGGTCAAACTTGTTGGCGCGCGATCTAGTAGAAGGTGGCAGCACTATCACGCAGCAAGTCGCGCGGATTATTTACCTCACGCAAGATCGCACGCTAGGACGCAAGGTGCAAGAAGCCTTTCTGGCACAAAAAATTGAGCGTACGTTGAGCAAAGACCAGGTAGTAGAAAAGTACCTCAATCTGGTCTATTTGGGTTCCGGTGCCTATGGTGTTGCCGATGCTGCCTGGGTTTACTTTAGTAAGTCCGTCGATCAACTGACGTTGCCAGAAATTGCCACGATCGCTGGCTTACCCCCTGCCCCCAGTGACTATTCACCACTCGTCAATCCACAAGCCGCGCGCACCCGTCGTGACATTGTGCTGGCGAGAATGCAGGAAGCGGGGTATTTGACTGATGCCGAAGTGGAACAGGCACGCGCTCAACCACTCACACTGAAACCCAGCGTACCTAAAAAGCTCTACAGCGATACGCCTTACTTCACGTCTTACGTGCAGCAACAGTTACCGAAGCTGATTTCTAAAGAACAACTAGAAGCTGGGGGACTCACGGTTGAAACTAGCTTGAATACAACCTGGCAAAAAGCAGCCGAAAAAGCTGTAAAGAATGCGGCTAAAACGATCGGACCGGCTGAAGGCTTCAAAGAGGCTGCACTGGTCGCTGTCGATCCTCGCAATGGCGAGATCCGGGCAATGGTCGGTGGCAGCGATTTCACGACCAGTCAGTTTAATCGAGTGACGCAAGCCCAACGGCAGCCAGGGTCATCGTTTAAGCCCATTCTTTACACCACCGCGATCGCCACAGGCATTTCTCCCTACCAGTCTTACCTGGATGCACCACTAACGGTTGATGGTTATAAGCCTCAAAACTACAGCCGCAAATACAACGGTTGGCTAACTTTGCGCGATGCGCTAACTAATTCGGTCAATTTAGTCTCGGTCAGGCTGTTGATTGACGTTGGGTTTGATCCAGTGATCAAAATGGGTCACGACATGGGCATCAAGTCTCAACTGCTGCCAACCTATTCTCTGGCATTGGGCGCGTCTGAGGTGAACCTACTAGAAATGACGAGTGCCTACAGCACCTTAGCTGCTAAAGGCAACCACACCGAATCTCATGGCATCCGTCGCATCGTTAACCGCAAGGGGAAGGTGATTTATAACGCCGACTTCAAACCGAAGCGTGCCGTAGACAAAGACACGGTGGCGATCATGACCTGGATGATGCAGAACGTGGTCAACAGCGGCACCGGGCAGGCAGCACAGATTGGCAGACCCGTTGCTGGTAAAACTGGCACCTCAGAGGATGCACGCGATCTCTGGTTTATCGGCTTTGTGCCTCAGATGGTAGCAGGTGTCTGGTTAGGTAACGATGACAATGCCCCTACCTGGAGCTACAGCAGTACGGCAGCAGAAGTCTGGCACAATTTTATGACAACGGTCATCAAGGGTATGCCGCCTGAGAAATTTGCCGAGTTGCCCAACCTGGATAATCGTAAAGGCTCAATCAAAGCGAAACCAGTGCGGCCGAGACAGATGTACGACGGTGAAATGCCTCAAGAAGAGACAACTTCAGAACGCTCTGGTCGTGACTACGGCTCGGCAGAGCCAGCAAGACCGTCTGAATCAAGTGGTCATGCTTACGAAAAAGCCCCTGCTCCCGAAGCTGCCCCCCCCGCAGCTCCTGTACCCGGACCTGCTGCCCCCGCAGCGCCACCCCCACGCCAAGAAGCGGCACCCGAACTCCCACCCGCAGATCCTGCACCCGCTCCACCTACTACGTCTGGTTCACCCCCTTAGTTTCTTGGGTAACCAGACGTGTGCTTAGAGAATCAGACAATCTCGTTGCTTGTGTTCCAGAAATTCTGGCTGAGAGGAATCATTGGGCATTGCAGGCGTTTTTGTGAGGAGCTTAGAACTCTTGTAAAAATAAGCTGCTCAGAGCAAAGCCTGAAATGACTATCCCGGCATAGTTTTTGCAGGAAAAGTGCTCAAGTTATTTTTACACGCGGCCTTAAATTACGATATGGTTCAATTGCTTGAGCAAAATGAATCGGTTGAAGATTAACCTTGTGGAGGATGTGTTGCTAGACTCGTCTCTGTATATTTGATCGTAGGATTTTTTAAGTCATATGGAGTAATAGTTGATGAATATATTGATGATTGCCGACGCTACTGCCAGCACAGGTATGCAGTTTCCGGTTTCGTTTACGGTTGTATATGTAGTGGGGTTCATTGCCGCTGTATCCATCGGTTCGATCGCCTGGTACAACTCCAAGCGTCCGCCCGGTTGGGAAGGGAAGGATCGTCCCGACGCCGTGCCCGAAGTTAAAAAAGAAGAGACGCCCGGGCTGTAACCTGTAGGGCTTACGCAAAGATCCCCGACTTCTATGATTGGGTTGGTCTTTAGGACAGAACTTCAACCAGAAATCGGGGATCCAAACATCTGATTCGTAAGTCCTGACCTGGTAAAGCGAACTGACGGGTAATCTAAGGGTTCAGGGTAGAAACCCAGCGCTGATAAAGGTTGCGGATGGCGACTAGCACTGGGCTTTTACCCGGCTCTGCTGCTTCGCTGGCTGGATCTAAACGCTGCAAATTAGTGAGCAGTTTTGCCTCGGCAGTTGCCACCGTACCGTCGCTGTAAATCAGCCCGCTAATCGCTTCAATGAGTTGCTGGCAGCTTTCAGAAGTGGGTCGATCGCCCAGATATTCATTCACCCAGTCATAGCACTCTTGCGACTTTACGGCTCTGAATTCGTACAGTAGCGGCTGAATTTCCGAGTCATTTTCCAGTCCTTTTTCTTTCACTACGCGGTGTAAATAGTCGCGTTCTTCGGGTTGGATTTGACCATCAATCCAGGCAACGCCAATCAAAATCTTAATGAGCGTTTTAGTTTTAGGGTCTGCTGTCATAATTTTTTAGTAAGTAGTAGTAAGTAAAGGTTGTGTCACTGTAGGCAGCGAAGCAGGCTGAGCCAGCAAAAGCTAGACCCCTTTCTTACACCCTACACCCTACACCCTGTTACCACGCACGGTTCCTTAACGCTTCTTCAAGCGAACCATAAAAAAGCCATCCATATCGTGTTGATGCGACCAAACTTTAAGCCAACCGTTGGTGGTAGCAAAGGCAGAGAGTGGCGACTGAGAAGAGGGCGGCTCA
>JBBSHC010000052.1:0-9985 GCA_038253425.1 Leptolyngbyales cyanobacterium
AAGGAGACCTGCTGCATCGTCTCTTCTACAAAAGAGAGATGACTGGTGATTAGGTTGTCGTTTGTTGACTCTTCGCTCAGTCCATTCATACTTAAAGCCATTTCTTATCATTACCTTCTTCGCCTTATGCACAGAGCTTCCAATCGGCATCAATCGTTGAATTTCTTGCTCTATTTCTGTCGCCATTAACTGCCCAGATTCGCTTGTGCCTGCATGTTGAAATGCTGCCTCTTGAGGGAGCTGAAGGCGATTCGAGCCAGCAAATAGCCAAATCAGCATCAGTTTTATCTGAGACAGAATAAGGCAGGGAAGACCGAGAACGAACAAGAGCGGGATGATTACTCTATCCATAGCAGAGAATTTAAGATGACTGTTGTCTTGAAGCTCTTCTCGCTAAAGAAAACCCACAATCGAAAGTAATTGGAGCATAAAGTCAAGCATGACACTATTTGTCAAAGCTGAACCGTATCCCTATCCATACAATGGCGATTTGCGCCCGGAGAATACGGTTTTTCTCATTATTGATATGCAAACCGATTTCTGTGGTATCGGCGGCTATGTGGATCAGATGGGGTACGACCTATCGCTCACACGCGCACCGATCGCACCGATCCAAAACGTTCTCACAGTGCTGCGATCGCAGGGTTTCCACATCATGCATACCCGCGAAGGGCACCGTCCTGATCTAGCCGATCTACCAGAAAACAAACAGTGGCGATCGCGCCAGATTGGTGCTGGCATTGGCGACCCTGGTCCCTGCGGCAAAGTGCTGGTACGCGGCGAACCCGGCTGGGAAATCATCCCCGAACTGGCTCCCCTACCCGGAGAACCCATCATCGATAAACCCGGTAAAGGCTCCTTTTACGCGACCGATCTGGATTTGCTGCTTCAGCGCATGGGCATCCAGAATATCTTACTGGCAGGCATCACCACTGATGTTTGTGTGCATACCACCATGCGCGATGCCAACGATCGTGGCTATGAGTGCCTCTTACTCTCCGACTGCACGGCTGCAACTGATTACGGCAACCATCTAGCAGCACTCAATATGGTCAAAATGCAAGGCGGCGTCTTTGGGGCTGTGGCAGATTCTAAGGCACTTCTAGCAGCCATTGAGTAGCTGTTCTTCTGCATTGTTATGCCAATTTAAACAGACCTCACGACAGATAGTAACCCCGAACCGATCCCCTCAGTCCCCCTTATGAAGGGGAATGCCGAAGGCAGGGGGATCGCATCTGTCGCATTCACCAATCAAAATGGTATTAGTTTTTAGCGCCTTGGTTGGAATCAGTAGACATCGTTACACTGAATCTACTCAAAGCTGACCGCTAATGGCTGATAGCTTCAAGCGATCGCCAGCTTTTGGAGACTAACTGTCCACATTCTGAGTGGCTTACAACCGTACGTCCTTGAGATTGCTACGTGGATCGAAACTGCGAATTGACCGAATTTTTTCGTAGCATTCTCGTTCGATCGCGCTGATCTCTTTTGGGGTTGCAATGATAATGCGAACCATTTGATCCGTTCGATCGCCCTTGGGATTACGCCATCCCTTCCCTTTTAAGCGCAAGGATTGACCAGAACGAATACCCGCAGGCACATTCATCGTCACACTGCCATCAGGTGTCGGCACCTCAACTTGAGCGCCCAAAACAGCTTCGTCTGGCGCGATCGCCACTTCACAAACTAGATTATCACCTTCAAATTGGAAGAACGGGTGGGGCGCGATCGCGACTAGCAGATACAGATCACCGCGTTGACGTGCCGCATAGGGACTGGTGCGACCCTTGCCTTTGATGCGAATGCGACTACCTGGTTTAGCCCCAGAGGGAATACGCACCTCAAACTCTTCACTGCCTAAAACCAGCCGCTTTTGCACCCCCCGAAACGCCTCAGCCAAGGTCAAGGTAATCGTCGCCTCAGTATCGAGTTCTGTGCCGCCTGCGACATCGGGATTAGAGAAATCACTAAAGCCACCGGAGGCGCTTCTAGCGGCACGGGCACCTGTACTAGCACGACTAAAGCCAGCGTCGCTACCCATACGCCCCAGCAACTCGTTAATAAAATCATCAAAGTTGCGGTACTGACCAAATTCAATGTTATCGAAATCGGACGGCGAGTTAAAAGGGTTGGATCGAAAGGGTGAACCTGCTGGACCTGGCTGCTTCCAATACTGACCATACTGGTCATACTTCTGGCGCTTGTCGGGATCTGACAAGACTTCGTAGGCTTCACTGACTTCCTTAAATTGGGCTTCAGCCGCCTTGTCACCCGGATTCATATCAGGGTGATACTTACGTGCCAGCTTACGATAAGCCTTTTTAAGCTCATCGTTGCTCACAGTTTTGGTGACTCCCAAAATGGCGTAGTAGTCTTTGAAGTCAGTTGCAGCCATCAACCCTTCTCCTTCGAGGTTTCAGCTTCTTAAGCTCATCGCTTGCCCTAAACGGCACCAGCAATTGCAGTGATAGGGGAGCAACACCTGCATTCCCCATACCCTTTATGGTCATTTAACGCAGTCGTTCACTCTGCGTTTCATTCAAGCCTAGCGTAACAAAAACCTAGCCGTCGATCGTTCGGCTCTCATCCAATATAGTAGGTGAAATGACCGTACTGGCTCAGTCAAGCAGTTGATCGCTGGCGATCGAGCGACTGCTGTAAGTGTGGGTACTGGTGCGTCTGACATCAGGAAACTTCTGTCGTGTTACCCAAGCTCAATGACGCGATCGCACCCATCTTCAGTGGTTGGAGGCGCACCCATCAAACAACGATGCATCCGTAGAATGACCGTATCAGGCACCTGTCGATCACGCTGATGATTGCGCTGTAAACACACATCTAGCGGTGTTTTGAGCCACAATCCGGTAATGTCAGTGAAGCCATACGCACGGGCAAGTGCAATTACCCGACAGCGATCGCGGCGCACCACATTTGTAGCATCGTAAATTGCCTCTGATACCTCTCCAACGGAAATTTGTGCCATTGTTTGCTGAAACTGATGTGCTACCTCCCGCCACACCTTCAGCCACGATCCCTGGATGGCTGCATCACCAAACAGCCGCGATCGAATCTCGTCGGTCGAAATTAGTCGCCGTCGCGCACATTCACGCAGCAATAGCGCCGCCAGCGATGACTTGCCACTACCAGGCAACCCGATCAAAAGTAGCAAGTGAACCGTAGGTGGCTCAGACGCAGGTTGAATAGGAGCGGAAGAGCGAAAAATTGTCAAGACAAACTTGTAAAACGTTGAAACCGTTCTAAATTCAGGCTACAACGCTTGGTCTAGAGATCTACAGCTAAAATGCAAAGGCTCAAGCTTTAAACAGCCCTTCTCTAGATCACTGTACCGTCTGGAATAACGGCATTCTTTAACACTACGACAATGCCGCTCCGGATATAAAAGCCTAACTTTTCACGCTCGGCTTCTTCGACGCGATCCTTGTTGATAATCTGCACATTGCAGCCAATGCGCGCGTTCTTATCCACAATGGCACGACGGATCACCGTATCAGCACCAATGCCCAAATGCACCTCGTTGTTATGACAATCATCGGTCGCTTGCCGTTCAGCAAACGGTTCGTAATAGTCTGCTCCCATCAGGAGGGTATCTTCAATGGTGCAGCCTGCTTCTACGCGCGATCGCACTCCCAAGACAGAATGAGTAATAGAGCAGTTCTTCAGAATCGACCCTTCGCTAATAATCGACTCTCGCACATGGCAATCAAGGAGCTTACTGGGTGGTAAATAGCGCTGGCGCGTGTAAATGGGCGCTTGTTCATCATAAAAGCTGAAGGGTGGGCGCGGTTGCCGCGTTAACGCCAAGTTGGCATCATAAAACGCCTCGATCGTCCCAATGTCTTCCCAATAATCGTTGAACAAATACGCCTGCACGTTATATTCAGACGCCGATCCTGGAATAATCTCTTTACCAAAATCAGTTTGGTTCGGGAATTCTCTCAGAAGCTTGCCCAGCACCTCCTTTTTAAAGACGTAGATTCCCATAGAGGCAATATATGGGTTTTGTTTTGCTTCTTCAGGCGTCAACCCCAAGACCGTCGTATCCACTCCCATTGCTGTCAGGGCGTCACCTTTAGGCTTTTCACTGAAGTCAATAATGCGTCCAGCCTGGTCAATCTTCATCAAGCCAAAATCAGACGCCCGACGATGATCCATCGGTACAACTGAAATGGTGATGTCAGCACCTGTTTCACGGTGACGGCGTACAAAATCGCCGTAATCCATCCGATAGAGATGGTCGCCCGATAGGATCAGGTACTCATCTGCATCCCACTCCTGAAAGAGCCAGAGATACTGCCGTACCGCATCCGCCGTTCCCTGAAACCAGTTAGGATTTTCAGGCGTCTGCTGCGCTGCTAGTACTTCGACAAAGCCCTCGCTGAACCCTGTCGAAAAGTTGTAAGCACGAGAAATGTGCCGATTCAAGGAGGCAGAGTTGAACTGGGTCAACACATAAATCTTAAAAATATCGGAATTAATACAATTACTAACTGGAATATCAATGAGTCGATACTTACCCGCGATCGGTACAGCAGGCTTAGCGCGCAGCTTGGTTAGAGGATAAAGGCGAGTGCCAGCACCGCCTCCCAGAATAATTGCTAATACTTTTTTCACAAAAAACCTCTTGGCTTCCAGTCAGCTCCCACGTCTAGTGTGAGGCTCGGTGGTTAAGTTTGCAAGGGTTAAAAGGAAGAAGGCTCAAAATTGCAAATCTGCTCAAGGACAGAGGGACAGGCACTATCCGGGCATGTGTTCCTGCTGACATTGTTTGGTTTGAAGCGCTTAAAGGAACAGAAAGACGGTAGCAGTAGAGATAGCACCAAAAGCAACTCATGCACATGGCTGTTTTTCTTGTCTTTGTCCTCCACACAAGACCTTATCCCTTTCACAGAACTTTAACCTACCCACTCTTAAACTCTTCCCCTTTCTCAGCCGCTTTAAGCATCAGCCTTAACCGGAGGCAGACGATGCACATTTTGCTCCCAATTCGCGCCATCAAAAGCTTCAATCTGAAACCGTGTTAACACGTCATCATCCAGACACCGCACGTTGACATCGATCGCATTGGGGTGCGATCGCGGACGGTAAAACGGATGAATGCCACAGACTCGGCAAAAGGTGTGCTTGGCAATCCCTGTGTTAAAGGTATAAGTCGCTAGCACATCGGCACCGTTCAGCAGAGTAAAGCGATCGGGCGGCACAATTAAATGCAAGAAGCCCTTCTTATAACAGATGGAGCAGTTGCAGTCTGAAGCTATGTGTTCAGCTTCACTGATAAACACTCGAAAACGCACAGCGCCACAGTGACACCCGCCTTCGTAGCAAACCCGTTCCTCATCCACAACTGGCACCCTCGATCTGGCTGACTCAACTCAAGGTAAAAGTTTAACGAAAATGGGCACTCTTAAAGAAGGCGTAGTAGCGGATAGCAACGCTGCCTTGCGTAAAAAGTCAGCATTTTAGGGGATAGGCTCGTGCAGGCGACAAAACAGCAGCAGATTATGGGCTACTTTATCGAGGAAGCTAAAGAGCACCTCGATACAATTGAGCAAGGATTGTTGAACTTACAGGCTACGATGTCCGATACGGAGCGGCTGAACGAGCTTTTTCGTGCTGCACACTCTGTCAAAGGGGGAGCCGCCATGCTGGGTCTGAACAGCATTCAAAGGGTAGGGCACCACTTAGAAGATTGTTTCAAGCTGCTGAAAGACCACCCAGTTACCATTGATCAACCGTTAGAGAACCTCTTTCTTCAGGGGTTCGACACGTTGAAAGAGCTTGTCGAGGGGCTTCAGTCGCCTTATGGGTTACGTGAAGAAGATGCTGCTAGAACCGTTCAAGCAGCCGAACCAACTTTTGCCGCGCTGCAAAACGAGCTTAGTCGTCGCTTGGAAACAAAGCGTTCTACTGTCAGCCCCACAGCAACTACCGTTAGTGAGCCAGCAAAGGCAGGTGCCGAGTTCGTTAATCGTTTGAATGTTTCGCTCAAGTTGATGTTGCAGGTTTTCAAGCAGGGCGATACACCGACCAGCCGCCAACAATTAGCAACGTTGTGTGGTCGCATGGTGCAACTGCACAATGCCCCTGAATGGCGCAAACTGCTGCAAGCTGTGCATGGCGCGATCGTTACTCCTCAAAATGCCTATGCTACTTTAGCGCCGCTAGTAATCAAAGAGCTTAAGCTGGCTGGCGACCTGTTGCTCGCTGGACGAGCCAACGACATCACGCCTAGTCAACCTTTACAGCGGCTGATTCCTGGCGCTAAGCCTGCGGCTGCTAAACCCACGCCCCCAGCGCAGCCTGTTTCCGTTGCAGTACCTCAACCCTCTATCCATCAGCCTTCTGCAAGAGAGGCGACGGCAGCCAAGCTTCAGCAAATCACGATTCCGGCTGAACCAAGAGCGGCGGCTCGAGCCCTTCTGGAAGCGTTTAATCGGGCACAACTGATTGAGCTAGCTGAGTTTTTGATGAAAGCGATTCAGTAGCGAGTCGTCAAGGTTGCGTCCCTTTGCCTGTAACGCCCCTAAGCCTGCAAAACTAAATTGCCTACAAAACTAAGATCGCGATCGCGGTCTTTTTTTGTGTGACTCAACGCAAAGCCAATACTACCCGTTGCGCCCAACCTAGCGCGCCGAGACCAACGCACAGGTCGATGTTGCCTCTAGATCTGTTGATGGTGGTACGAGGGCGACAACATGGGGCACAGGACGGGGCGTATAGCCTACCAGCGATGCACCTTTATAGGCAAGCGATGTACTGGCACCAGAGTCAAGCATGACCGCATCTCGGAAGCCCGCCTTTGCCAGTGCAATGCCTAAATCAACGGAGCCTATCGGTTCTTGAGAAACGCCGATTTGGGGTTGACCCGCTTGATTGATGCCCCAAAACGCCCGATGCCGCCGTTCGTTTACGCTGTACAGGCGACCAAAGCGCGCGATCGCTTGAGGCTGACCATTTTCGACTAACCAACCCGCCGCTACAAAGGCATCCGTCACATCCGGCAGTTCCGCTTGAATGCCTTCTAACGAGTTGTGTTTTGTATGATCAAACGGCACGAATTTAACCGCATGAGGACCAATTAAAACCAGGGGACGCCGCTCAAGAAAGGGAATCTCGCCTCGTTTACCAGGAATAAATTCACCTTCAGTCTGACTATAAACCGGACCCAGCATTGCATTAGAATCCAAAAACTCCAGCGAGAAAAAGCCGCCATCTACCGCTGCGATCGCTGCTGTTCCTTCTAAAATCTTCGGCACCTGATCACGAGTTTTAGCATGAATCGTAATCGGTCTGCCTCCCGAAATGAAAATAAACGGCGTGTCGTTAACGATGGCGTTGGTGCGCGTGATGGAAGACGTAAAGTCAAACGCTTGATGCCAGGATGGCAACTGTGGACCGCCCCAAGCAATATCCACCATTTCCGCTAACCGCGACTGCCCAATCCGTCCGATCGCCAGCAAACTCTCCGATTGCCCAGCTAACCGTTCGTCCGCATCATTCATTGTCAATGCTGCCAGATAGCCCGCCTGTTTGACAGCCTCAGTGGCTTGGGCATCATACTTTCCTTCAGGATACGTAAAGTAACGAATGGGGACACCTAGCTCTGCTTCTAAAACTCGTTTAGACTCTTGCGTCTCAACTTGAAGCTGGCTCTCCGTCATCGCTGCCATCACTTTATGGTCAACGCTATGAGACGAGATCGTAATGAGCGGATCTTTTGCCATCTCGCGCAGTTGATCCCACGTCAGGCTCGATCGCCCCATGTGCTTACCAACTTTGGCAGTGTAAATAGCAAATAAGGCTGGATACCCGTATTTTTTTAATAGTGGATAAACATACTCGTAGTGACCGCTGTAACCGTCGTCAAAGGTTAACAAAATTGGTTTTTCGGGTAAGGGCAACCCTGTTTGCAAGTGTGTCACTAACTGATCCATGCTGATCGGCGTCAAGCCTTTTTGCTGAATCAGCTTGAGGTGCTGCTCAAATTCTTCAGGAGTGACATCAAAAAACACCTTTTTCTCAGGCAAGATGTCGTGGTACATCATGACTGGTACTCGCGCTAGCTGTGCCTGCTGATTAATGGTGGGAAAGGGCGCAGCGTTAAGGTAAGCCAGCAAAGGAGGTGCCAGCCTTTCTACCAACATGGTCATCCCTAAAGCGGGTTGGTCAATCCAGGTTGCTGTTTGCGTCACGTTACTCACAAACTGGGTCATACCACCTGTGGATGTCGATCGTGGCGGCGGACAGGTGGATGATAATGACTCAGCCAGATTGCTCTGTAAATTGCCCCGCCTCACTTCATCAGACCTCACTTCATCAGACCACCCTGGGTTAGCAAACCCGTAGAACGGCAACAGGGCAGCCATGCTGAGTAAAATAGTCTTGCAGCGATCGAGCCTCTGGCATCTCGATACTAGCTTGCCAGGATCTTGCGTAACCAATGTTTGTCTGTGCCGCACTGCCCACTTACCCCACACGTTTTTAAGCGAATCGACAACTCACATGAACTGAAAGAAAAAAGCAACAATTCAATTTGTAGCAACGTTCAACCATACTGTTGCTGACGGCTGAAGCAGCACTTTACTGACAAATGCTCAAACATCCCTGCTAGATCTACCCTATTTCTGAGCGTTCGTCAGGTCGTTTGCCATACGATCGAGGCGATCGCAGATCTACTGCTGGCGACGACCCACTTCCCGACTAATCGCTGTCAGATTATCGCCTAGCGCGCCTTTAAAGATGTTGTAAAACGTGCTTTCACCAAAGCTGGAACTGGGCTTGACCGATACAACCTGAGTAATCAGCACTTGCTTTGCGGGTGCGCCATTATAAGGGGCAACCGACTCAATTTGCCAGTAACCATCTAATAGGGGCAAGTCGCCTTCAATCCGACGAAACTCAATCCGTTGATTGACAGTCTCCGTAATCTTGGAACGAATCCGCGATCGCACTGTGAAAAACAGTACACTCCGTACGTCAGTTTGCTCAACAATCTTATGCTTACCATCCACCTGTAGCACTTTACTGGAAGCAACATTGGGTATGAATCGGGAAAAGTTGTCATAATCTGTCAACACTGACCACACAGCCTGCGGCGACGTTGTAACAAGCAGCCGTGCCACATACTGACCTTTTTCTCCTGTTACAAGTGGCTTGCCGCTTTGTAACGCGACCCTTTCCGTAGGCGGTAGCTTATCAACGGGACTGTTAAACAGTTGTGCTTGACCGGGCATTGCTGTCACTGCGATCGCGATCGCCACAAGCAACCCTGACACCTTCTGTGTTTGTAAACGCTTAAGCATGACTTGCTAAACTACTCTTGGGATGGATGCCAGAATGCTCCTGCCCATTCTAGCAGGCAGATTTTAGACATCAAGCGTTCATAGCAGTCAATTGAACGTAGAAAAATGAGTCCTAAAAGTAGCCATAAACTTGGACTTCCTTCCTTCAGGCTTTTAGCCTTAAGCACCTGTCTAAAGCCATGTTCTTTCGCCTTTCGCCTCAAAGTAAAAGCCCCCCTCACGGAAGGCTCTAATTATGGTGATTTGACTCTAGGACATCACCATGCTGATGTATCACTGATTAGAAAACTGTATAAATGATCGCTTGCTGCACTCAGAAATTTACGTATTGAAAAATTTTGGTCGAATTATATTGCTCTCCTAACATCTTGAATCTAACTACTGCCTGAGTGCATGAGACGGGCAGCCTCGAATTCGCTGTTTGCCATTTAGCGATCGCTGGCTTCTGCCCCTGAGTTTTGAGCTTTGAGTTCAGGCTGACTGCTGATTGCTGACCGCTACAAGCCCTCATGCCAAACGCTTACAGTCTCTTGCTCATTCGGCTTCGCCGTGTAAAGTGAAGACTGATATAAAACCTTTTCTTGATGCGTCTCCAACGTACAGTCCGACAAGGGAGAGGCAACACAGGTCACTGTATAGCCCGCCGCCATTTCCGCCTGGCTCAG
>JBBSHC010000053.1:0-9938 GCA_038253425.1 Leptolyngbyales cyanobacterium
AAAAACTCTTGAAACCTTTTCCTGACAAGTGTTTCAGCGATTCTTGCTCAAAACTCTTGAAACACAGTCAATGTAAGCTTTTCAGCGATTCTGATCGTTATTCCCCAACAGGTCTATTAGCTAATCTGCCCTACAAGACTAATGCAGGATACATCGTTTGGCGCGATGTTTTGTTTGAATGGATCGATTTAGCCCAACCAGCTTTTTAAGCGATCGGCAATTTGAGGACGACGCAGCTTTCGCATGGCTTTACTTTGAATCTGCCGTACCCGCTCACGCGAGAGGTTAAACACACCACCCACTTCTTCCAATGTGCAGGGTTTGCTGGAGGTGAGACCGTAGCGGAGGGAGATAATATCTTTTTCACGCTGGGTCAGCACATCCCCCAACACATCCCAGATTTCTTGACGCAGCATGGTTTCGCTCATCTGCGCTTCGGGCGATTGGGTGTCACCGTCCTCCAACAGATCCATGAGTTCCGTATCTTCGCCTTTGCCAACGCGATGATTGAGCGACAGCGATTTGCGGCGCACTTGTTGCAGGTTTTGAAGCTGTTCGGGCGTCACCTCCAGGGCGTTTGCCAGTTCTACTTCCGTGGGGTTGCGGTGTAACTCTTTCCGCAAATCGCGGTGTGCCTTTTTCAGCTTGTTCAGCTTTTCAACGATGTGAATGGGCAAACGGATCGTGCGGGCATCATTGGCGATCGTGCGCGTAATTCCCTGCCGAATCCACCAATAGGCATAGGTAGAAAACTTATAGCCCTTGTCGGGGTCAAACTTTTCGGTCGCTCGATTGAGTCCTAGCGCCCCTTCCTGAATCAAATCTAAAAACGGCACGCCCCGGTTCAAGTAGCGTTTGGCGATCGACACCACCAACCGTAAATTTGAGCGAATCATTTTGCGTTTGGCGACACGGCTCCGGTGCAGCCGATGCTCCAGTTGCCGCTCCGTCAACTCTACGGCTGCCGCCAATTCTGTCCGACTGGGGCTACGCCCTAGCTCGGTGATCAACCGCGTTTGCACTTCATCCATGTCCACCAGATAGCGAATGCGACGTGCCAGTTCAACTTCTTCGCTAGGCTTTAGAAGGGGGTAACGCGCCATCTCCTTAAAAAACGCACCTACTGCGTCATCAGAAATAGTCTTGCTGTAGCCAGAAGGTCGCGCACTGGCAATTTGATCCACGTCCTCGTCCGCGCTGAGGGCTTCATCTACTACATCTGCTACATCGGCACCCTGGTAAAACTCAGCTTCAACCGCGTCAATATCGTTGAGATTAGGCTCTTCCAGATCTTCGACCGTCGCTCCCGCAGTTAGCTTGCCATCTGCCACCAATTGCAGCGATTCAAGCGAGTCGAGCTGAGCGTCATCGACTACAGCATCAAGGTCAGATTGAAGGGTCGTTGTGGTTTGGGAAGGTGTCATCTCTTGGTACATATTAATCAATGAGTATGAGGGGCGATTGACTCAAAAGAAGGGGCTTAAATGGTTTTCTAAAAGGGCGATCGTTTCGTTAAAAGTGCTTCAGGCTCAATGAGATTGCGATTTTTATTCAACGCCCATACATCTGGTTAAGCCGTTAGCTGCCGCATGGCTCAACTGCAAAATTGAGGGAACGCTGTCGGCAAGGGAAACTATTCAAGGGGGTGAAAGACTGGTAGATTTTGGTGAGCGCTTGAAATCATCTGGTAATTGTTTGCTTGTTAACCAAACCCATTTGTGTAGCAAGAACCATAAGGACATCGGTCGTTGGGAGACAGAAGACGGACAGACTGGAAGTAATGATCGGGTCAAGACGCTTTTCATTCAGGTGTTAACAAAAGCGATCGATGAGCACTGACAAACATTCCCCTACACTGGTGCTGCCTGTGTGGTTGAATCAGGCTCGTGAGAGTGGGCACTCCCTCCCACAACGCTGTAATGCGTCTAATCAACTCGTGAAAGACAAAAGACGTTCTGAAATGCCAGATTGAAGTCACCTCCAGCGATCGGTAACTGATGGAACATTGCGCTGCCGCGCCGACGCCCGATGTTATAGCTAATGGTTATAGCTCATGGAAAACTCTGCGTGCTCGTCTCTAGATAGCCAATGAACGGGAAGACATATTGCTTGCCAGACATATTGCTTGCCGTCTATTCACTGGATAGGGGTAAATTTAGTGTTGTTCTAACAGATTCTCATACCGCTCCTGGCTCCGCTCTCTATCGGTGGAGTGAAAACCCCTCTGCCACAGGCTAGAGTATGAAGAACGAGCAGCAAGAATTGAGAGCTGATGGGTACGATAGCGACATGGAGTGTTAACCCCTAATGCCTGTAGTGGCTGAACCTGAAACCCAGTATCAAGTAGATGTACCGCTGGCAGAGTGGGTAGAAGTGCTGGTCGATTGCCCTGGTGCTCAAGGGCTTTTTACCTATCGTTCGCCGTCGCATCTTATGGTGCAACCGGGTGATATTTTGAGTGTGCCGTTCGGCGCTCAGCAGGTGGGCGCGATCGCGATTCGCTGCCTCAATCACCCACCTGCTGACCTGGAGCTAACTCAAATCCGAGCGGTTGAGGATCGACTGCAAGCAGGCTTTTTTTCGGCGAACTATTGGGCGTTGCTGAACCAGGTTGCTGAGTACTATTGCACATCGCTAATGCAAGTGGTGCGAGTTGCCTTGCCACCCGGTCTACTGGCGCGATCGCAGCGACGCGTGCGGCTAGTAGGAGAAGGGTCTCAAAGCAAACATTGGGATAACAGCGCGATCGCGTCAGCCTTTGATCCACAAACAAACGAAAGCAAGCTACAGCCTTTAGCCGTTTCTTCAACCCTTTCGCCGCTTGCCCAACAAATACTGACGCTGCTCCAGACAAGCAAAACGGGCGACTATAGCTGGCAGTATCTCCAACGACAGGTCAAGGGCGCACACCGGGGCTTGCAAGAACTCCTCCGCACGGGACGGGTCGAAAACTATTTAGAAGCACCGACACCCGTTCGCCCCAAGCAAAAATTGGCAGTGACCCTCGTCGCTGCGCCTGTGCCTTCTGACCTTAGCTCGCGGCAGCAAGAAGTGCTGGCTGTCCTGCGGCGACAGGGCGGTGAACTCTGGCTGACAGATCTGCTGCAACGATGTCAGACCAGTTCCACCACGCTTAAAGGTCTGGCGCAAAAGGGCTATGTAGTCATTCAGCCGCGAGAAGTGCTCCGGCAGGTGGGGGGACCCGCTGTAACGACTGATTTACCGAAACCGCTGACTCCACACCAGGCAGACGCTTTAGCAACGCTTCATAGCTTGTCTGAGTTTGCCCAGGTGCTACTGCATGGGGTGACTGGATCGGGCAAGACAGAGGTTTACTTACAAGCGATCGCGCCTGTGGTGGAACGAGGGCAGTCGGTGCTGGTGCTGGTGCCCGAAATTGGACTAACGCCACAGTTGACCGATCGCTTTCGGGCGCGTTTTGGTAGCCGAGTGTGTGTGTATCACAGTGCGTTGTCTGATGGCGAACGCTACGATACCTGGCGGCAACTGTTGAGTGGCGATACCCACATTGTCATTGGTACTCGTTCTGCTGTTTTTTTACCGCTGCCTCACCTGGGGCTGATTGTGCTGGATGAAGAGCACGACTCTAGCTTCAAGCAAGACCAGCCTGCACCCTGCTACCACGCTCGCACAGTTGCCCGTTGGCGTGCTGAGCTAGAACAGTGTCCCCTGCTGTTAGGGTCTGCAACGCCTGCGCTGGAAACGTGGGTAGAGGCAAGCGTGGAGAAGAAGGGGGAGCAGGAGTCAGGAGTCAGGAGTCAGGAGTCAGAGGCGCTTATCGCTCGAAAGTTTTCTGCTGCCCATTCGTCTCATCGGTCGTTTTATCTTTCGCTGCCTACCCGCGTGTACGATCGCCCGCTGCCGTCGATCGAGGTGGTGGATATGCGCCATGAACTGCACCAGGGAAATAGCTCGATTTTTAGTCGATCGCTGCGATCGGCACTCCTCACAATGAAGGAACGGGGACAGCAGGGCATTCTCTTTATTCATCGCCGGGGGCACAGCACCTTCGTTTCCTGCCGAAGTTGTGGCTATGTGGTCATCTGTCCCAACTGCGATGTTTCCCTGGCGTACCACCATGTCCATGCCGATGCCACACCCTTGCTGCGCTGTCATTACTGCAACTATACCCAACGGTTGCCAAAGACCTGCCCCACCTGTTGCTCTACCTACTTTAAGCATTTTGGCAGCGGCACTCAACGGGTGGCGCAGGCATTGGCACAGCAGTTCCCCGATCTGCGTTTGATTCGTTTTGACAGTGATACAACCCGTACCAAAGGTGCTCATCGGGCGTTGCTCACTCAGTTTGCGGACGGTGAGGCGGATGTGTTGGTGGGTACTCAAATGCTGGCAAAAGGTATTGACCTGCCGCAAGTCACTTTAGTAGGCATCGTGTCAGCCGATGGGCTGCTGCATCTGGCTGATTACCGTGCCAGTGAACGCGCGTTTCAGACTCTCACGCAGGTAGCAGGACGCTGTGGGCGGGGCGATGATCCGGGGCGAGTGGTTTTGCAAACCTATTCACCGGAACATGCGGTGGTGCAAGCAGTGCAGCAACATGGCTATGAGGCGTTTGTAGAGGCAGAATTACAGCAGCGATCGCAGCTTCACTACCCACCTTACAGCCGCCTGATTTTGCTGCGGTTTAGCAGTATCAATCCGGTTGCCGTGCAGCAGGCTGCCACTCGCGTTGCCCAACTGTTAGCCGAACAACTCCCCGAAGACGTTGAACGCCTGGGTCCGGCTCCCGCGATGATTCTACGGGTGGCTCGCCGCTATCACTGGCAAATGCTGCTGAAACTGCCGCTCCACGTACCCGTTACACTGCCAGACATCACCACACTGCGAGCGCTTTGCACCAGCAGCGTTAGCTTGACTGTAGACGTTGACCCGCTAAATTTTCTCTAAGGATTGTGGATTAATTAATCTGAAACATTTCCCTTCTGTAGGGACGTTCCATGGCACGTCCCTACAGAAAGAATTGCACCTTATTAAATCCGTGTTCCTAAGCTAAATTTTTTCTGCTTAAGTTGAGTGTTCTCGTTTGTGCAAAAACGCAGCCAGGTTGATCAACTGATAGCGCAAGCGCTACGCCTTCAGCTTTGCCACGATCGTCGCCACATTTTCGCCGAGGCTTTCAACGCTTGCCTGTTGCTTGGGGTCTTTCAGGCTACCATCGGCATTAAAGGCGTCGTAGGCTTTGGGTATGGAAACCTGATCCGGCAGCACGATCACTTTGATATTGCCTAAGATCGATCGCAGAGGCACCAAACCCCGCAAGCCGCCTAGCGCCCCCGGAGACGTACTCATGAGCGAGGCAACCTTGCCCACAAAACAGCCCAGGGATGCTTCACCTTCAGCGGAACGCGATGCCCAGTCGATCGCATTCTTTAAAACAGCCGTCAGTGAACTGTTATATTCGGGTGACGCAATGAGCAAGCCATCGTGTGCTAGCAGCACATCCTTGAACTGACGGGCACTGGATGGCAGCCCTTCTCTAGTCTCCAAGTCTTCATCAAACAATGGCATCGGAAAGTCGCGCAAATCAATTACTGTGACCTCGGCACCTGCTGCTTTTGCGCCCTGCGCTGCAATACGAACCAGTTTCTTGTTAAATGAGTCAGTGCGAGTGCTGCCAGCAAATGCCAGAACTTTGGGCGTGTATGCCATGCTATGTCACCGTGATTAAATAGGATGAAGTGGAAGGAATTTTCTTCAGTGTAAGGCAGACGTTGGCGTGAGGCGGTCTGTGCAGCTCACTCGGATTTGTGGGGTCGATCGAAGCGAGGCACTTACAGTTGATTCAGTCATCCTTGCTCTAACTGCCTGGAAACCTCGCCCCATTGATGCCCCCATCGAAACAGCGTCATGGCTTTTAGCGGTCAGTGATGGGCTTTGCGCTAATGGTTAATCGCTAAGCTAAACCTCGCCATTGGCTTTTATAGCCATAGCCATTCTGGTTAGGACGGGGTGCAGGGGTTCCACCCCTGGCTGGGGGCATTGCCCCCACACCCCCTTTGATCCCAATGTCCTAAGCTCTGTGGCGGCAGCTATAACTCTAAGCCACTATTCGTCATGCTACAGATGGCGTTGCAGATTCTGAAAGTTTTCAGTTAATATCCAGACTCTTTCATGCGACAACCCAGAGACTTACCCACGGACGCCCTATGACCTTTGAGCGGATCGCCATACAGGCGGCAAGTATGACCCTGGCGACGATCTTTAGTCGTGTGCTGTGTGACGGCGGCAGTTGGGTCTTTGGTCGGATGGGTAAAAGCCTGGATGAGAAGACGGAACAGCTTATTGCAAGAGCCTCGGTGCAGTACATCGAGAACTATAGCGATCGCCACGGCATCCTTAAAGTGCTGGGAATGCGAGAGCCAGTGGCGCTGGAGTCGGTTTACACCAATGTCCAGTTTCTGCATAAGGCAGGTGTTCACTGGTTTGAGTCGATCGAGACCCTGGAAAAAGCTTATCGGCAGGCAGGCAGACGCGGCTTTCAACCCGATAATGCGGTGAAACAAGATGGGCTTCAGGTGGCGAACGACAAGCAATACCTGATGGTGCTGGGTGGACCGGGTGCAGGCAAGTCTACCTTTCTTCGCAAAATGGGTCTGGAAGCGCTCAACGGCAAGGTGGGTGGCTATCAGCATGAATGCATTCCGGTGCTGATTGAGCTGAAGAACTTCACCGCGCCTGAGATTGACCTGGAACGCGCGATCGCTCAAGAATTTCGCATCTGTGGCTTTCCATCGCCAGAGGACATCACCACCCGGTTGCTGTCACAGGGCAAACTGTTGATCTTACTGGATGGGCTGGATGAAGTGCCCACCAAAAACACCGACGAAACGATTTGCCAGATTCAAAACTTTGTGGATCAGCACGACAAAAACCGCTTCATTGCCTCCTGCCGGGTTGCCGCTTACCGTCACAACTTTCGCCGCTTTAGCGATGTAGCAATGGCAGAGTTTGACCAGGCGCAAATGCAGCAGTTCATTCGCAACTGGTTTGGGTCTGACGTTGACCAAAAAGCGGGCACTGCCCAACGCTGCTGGGAACTGCTGCAAAAACCAGAACATGCAGCGGCAAAGGAACTCGGACAAACGCCCTTATTGCTCACGTTGCTGTGTCTGGTCTACGATCGCTCTCAAAACTTTCCCAACAACCGTAGTGGGCTGTACTGCAAAGCGTTGCGCGTCCTGCTAGAAGAATGGGCTGCCGAAAAGCGAATCATGCGCGAAGAAATTTACCAGGGGCTCAACACAGAGCTAGAAGAAATTTTGCTGTCAGAGCTTGCCTACTATGGCTTTGAAGCCGATCGCCTCTTCTTCTCTCAGCGCGAAATTGTCGGTCAGATTAAAACCTTTATTACCAGTAACCTGAACGCACCCAAGCATTTAGACGGCGAGGCGATTTTAAACGCGATCGCGGTGCAGCAAGGCATTTTGGTCGAACGTGCCGAGGATGTCTTCTCGTTTTCTCACCTGACCTTGCAGGAATATCTCGCCGCCCAGTTCATCGACGACCATCACCAGATTGCTGCCCTGGTTGCCCGTCACCTCACTGACGAACGCTGGCAGGAAGTGTTTTTGCTCGTATCGGGACTGATGCGCCACGGTGCCGATGAACTGCTGCTGCGGATGGAGCGCAAAACCCGCAAGTACATCACCACCCCCCGTCTGGAAGCCTTACTGCAATGGGCAGATCTGAGTACAGCCGACACGGGAGGGGCAATTCAGCCCACCGCTAAACGTGCCGCTGCGCTCTTTTTGGCGTTAGTGCGCGATCGTGCCCTGGATTTAGTTCGCATCCTGCATACAGATCTGGCACGGGTGCTGGATTTAGTCCAGACGTTGGATTTAGTTCGTTCCCCTGCTGCCGTCTCTGCGATCGACCTTTCCCGCGCGATGAAGCTGGCTCATGCGTTGGATCTTAACTGTGTGCCTGCCCGTGCTAAAACGCGTACCCGTACTGTTGCCCGCACCCCTCGTTCGATCGCCCAGGCATTGACCAAAGCGCTGGCGCAAGAATTCCACCAGTCCAAAGTGTTTCGAGACGTGAATTTCAAAGCCCTGGTGGCACGGCTAGAGGTGCTGAAACTGCGCGAACCGAATGTGAGCCAGCCGGATACGATGCAGCAATCCTATAGCGATCGCCTCTCCGAGCTTTGGCTGACCGCGCTTAACCTTAATGCCGATCTGGTAAACCTGACTGAGGCAGAACTGCAATCGCTAGAAAATTACCTTTACGCGAACTGGCTGATGGTGCGCTGCAAACAAGCCGCTGTAAGAGTGTCACCGTTGACCTGGGGCGCGATCGAACAACGGATGCTGAGAATGGAAGACATTGAGCCAGAAACAGACGAGTAGTAACCAGGCAGAGCTGATTCATAGCGGTTTGGCTTTTTCTACTCCCTATACCCGTTCGGCTGATCGCTCACATCGAAGCCCACACCCTACCCCCTTGCATCCCCACATTCACATTTCACTCAGGTGCTTGCGTCCTATAACGCTGGTGCCGCTTTGAGCTTGTGAGCAATCAACTCCAACCCAGAAATCGAGAGGTTGAGTCGTTCCCAGTCTTGCGGGTCGGCCTGGATCTGGCTAAACGCGGCTGCCGTTAGCAGCACCTCTCCCTGCCGAGCAAGGTCTTCGCCCAGCTTGCAGGCTAAATTCATTTCGCTGCCGTAGAGGTCATCCTCGCCAACTAGCAAGGTTTTGCCGTAGCCAATGCCGATCCCGGCATACAGATCTTGCTCATCGGGTAGTCCAGTATTGACAGCAGCAAAGGCTTTGAGAATATCGACTGCACCATCGATCGCTGCTTGTGGATCTGGAAACACGGCAAACAGATTATCTGCCTCTTGCTTCACCACTCTGCCACGGTGCTCGTTAACCAGCGGTGTGGCGATCGTGCTCATGCGATGCACCATTGCTAAAAAGTGGATGATGCCATAGCGGATGGTGAGCCGCGAAAAGCCAGACATATCCAGCACTAGAATCGCGCAGTCTTGCTCAAAAGTGGCATAAACCTGCTGGTCGATCGCAGGCGATCGCTCAGGATATTCGTTGCGTTCTTGCAGCAGTCGATTGAGTTCAGCGCGAGTGTTACTGGAGTGCGGCATAGAAAAAGGGCTAAAGGAAGCGAACTAAACATCTGTACCCGTTATATCCTTCATCCATGTCTCGTTAAAACCCTGAAATTCGTTGAGAGATACAGATTGCAGGAGCGGTCGTGTCTTGCCCTATCTACCCATTCGACCCCATCATTCTATTAACCCTGCATTTGTTACTACACAGCTACGACAACTCTGGGATGGTGCTTCGACTGCGCTCAGCAATTGTTGCCAGGTTAATAAAATGCCTTCATAAGACTCATGGTTCCTGACCACTGCTTAGCGTGAAAACGACTACAGCGTAAAGGATTCCCCATAACGCTCAACGGAGCAAACTTGCTCAGGGCTGAAACGTCCGCCGAAGTGTTTGAATGGCTCACTGGCATAGCCCAAACACAGAATACAGCAAACATCCACAGTATCGGGGATGTTAAAGGCTTCCTTTACTTGAGCGCTCACAAACCCCTCCATCGGGCAACTATCAACGCCAAAGCCTCTCGCTACAATCATGAGGTGTGCGACTGCCAGCATTGTGTGTCGATTAGTCCAGGTTTCCATTGAGCCAAAACTGGGAGCGTTCTCAAAAAACGGTGGAATCTGCGATCGTATGTACTCGGCATACTGATCGGTCATGGCACCAGTTTCAGCACCCAATTTGATCACCGCTTCAATGTTATCTGAGCTGCTTGCCGTGCGATCGCCACAGCAGATGAGTACGACGGGTGCCTGTGCTACCTGAGGTTGGTTGAAGGCACAGCGTTTGAGCGTTTCTTTACTGTCTGCTTCTCTGAGTACAATAAAG
>JBBSHC010000054.1:0-9927 GCA_038253425.1 Leptolyngbyales cyanobacterium
TGGCGATGGCGACGAGGAGAAATGTCCGTATTTCTGCTGGCATTCGCTCAAGCACTCCCTCAATAAACCCGTAAATCGCCCATCCTCTCAATCAGCTCCCTGCGAAACAATAAGCACAGTATCGCTTCAGAGGGTTTCGTCGTGATGGTTGCTCAATCTTCAGTCCGCTCCAATGCTCTGGAACTGCTAGTTGCCTATTACCAGAATCCCTCGATCGCGCTCCGCAATCGAATTGTGCAGTTAAATATCGGTCTGGTTCGCAAACTTGCTCATCGCGTGAGCAGCCAATCAACTGAATCGTACGAAGACCTGGAGCAAATTGGTTACTTAGGACTCATCCGCGCCATTGAGCGGTTTAACCCCCAGCAGGGCTATGCCTTTAGTTCCTTTGCGGTGCCTTACATTCGAGGCGAGATGCTGCACTTTTTGCGCGATCGCTCTGGAACAGTCAAAATTCCGCGTCGTTGGCAACAACTGCATACAGCCGGACGAAAAGTACAATCATCACTCGTCGCAACCTTAGGTCGTCAACCGTCTGACGCTGAAGTAGCACAGGCGTTAGAAATTTCGCTCAATGAGTGGCGCGAATGCAAGCTGGCTACTCAAAATCGCCTGCCTATCAGTTTGGATGCAGTGGTTGGACCACAGACGGACAGCACCACCACCCTCGGAGAAACCCTTATTAATCCGCAGGATCAGGAACTCCAAAGTCTGGAAGATGAACGTCAACAAATTCAGGCAGCGTTGAGCCATCTCGAAGAAAAAACGCGCACCGCGATCGAGTTTGTTTATTACCAAGACCTATCGCGTAAAGATGCGGCTGAACGTTTGGGAGTCAGCCCCATGACAGTGACTCGCCGCATTCATCAGGGTGTACAACAACTAATGACGCTGCTGCAAACCCCAGCCGTTCAGTCATAGTAATTTAGGCATAACGACTCAGCCATAGAGCAGAAGTTCAGGAGTCAGAACTTCAGAAGTCAGAAGTTCAGAAGTCAGCCGTAAAACAGGTGCTTGTGCTGCTTTGTGAAGTGAGACATGTACTGCCTTTGGCGACAAACTGCTGAGTGGAATCATTCTCGTTAGTCATTAGTCATTACAGCGATGTTCAAATGTCTAAGCCACAGTCCGATGAGCAAAAAGCTGATCGCTGACTGCTAACCGCTGACCGCTAAGCCAAAGCTGGGTTGTACTCAACTGAAAACCGCTGTAAGTCAACCTTCAATCTTCCAGCCATTGACCGGGCAGAGGCAGAGGGGTAGAAGCACTGTGAACACATGAACGTAGCTTCTGGTTGAGTGCCACCGCTCCACCCTCCACCATTGATTGCGTCAGGCTGACTGACATAAATGCCTGCAAGACTCTTTTATTCGCCCACTAACGCTCTATTCGCCCACGAACGCAGACAGGAGACGCTGCCACCAGGGAAATGTCTGCCCTTGTATTTGCGGTAGCTTTTGACGGATGTCTTGAATATTCCAGCCAGTGAGACGCGCCAGGTTTTGGGCTTGCTGCTCAAAGCGACGGGGTAGCGATCGCCGATACTGATAGGCTGCCCGACAGGTTGGCTCGCCTGTAAACGCATGACGCAGCACATAGCGCCCCTGGAAAAAGTCGCGGTTGCCTGTTTCCTGAAACATCAAATCTTCGGGAAACTTGTCGCGGGTGTAGCGTACATGCAGCCGAGTGAGAAAAACGCTAGACGAGGAAAAGGGGCGACGGAAACCAGAGGGCATGGAAGTGGAGTCACTCTGAGGATCGTCCAGCCAGAACACACCTGCCTGTCTCAGTTCTGTTTGCGATAACGGTTCTGCTGAACATGGATCACAGCTTGCCATATCCCAGGCGTATTCCATGAAGGCAACTTTGCGGTCTTCGCGATCGTAGGCGGTTTGAAACATTGCCTTGTAGAAGTCGTTGAATTCGTCTTTAACAAACAGGGGTACTTCGGAATCAGACGGCACTTTGACGGTGCGGTAATTGGTGACTTCTGTTTGTCCTTTGGGCGATAGGACATAGACCAGCAAATCCTGAGCGGCTTTTGCATTGATCATGCCCAAACGAATCGGCAGCATAAAGCGTGGCGACTCATAGGCAATTTGCAGCGGTCGTAAAGATTGATAGCCTGCTTTGTCGAACTCATCCAGGTTGACCTTTGCCACAAAGAACTTGAGTTTCTGCCGGATGTATGGTTTCAGCAGTTGGTTTGCGCCGTTGGGAATTTTGTAGCCATTTTGAGTGAGCCAGGTTTGCAGTCCACCTGATTCCTTGGCGCTCAAGATCAAGATGTCGTATTCGCCGACGGTGTATTTGGCTTCGACTGTGACGCCTAATGAATTTTTGCGTTGACGGACTTCATCTCTAGCTGCACCAGAGGCTGAGGGAGCCATAACGGCTCGATCTTCGTTTAAAGTAGCGCCGCAAGGGTCTTCGTCAAAGTACTCCACGAGACGGGGTGCGCTGAAGGCATCCAGACGCGCCATGATTTGAGGATCGGTGACTTTAATCTGATCCTTTTGCAAAACGACGGGTACAGGGACAACGATCGCAAAATCTTTTACCTCTCCCTGGTAGTCGTTTGCCATTGTGAGTACGGTGCGGTTACCTTCGTGCGCGATCGCCACTTGCGATGCCTGGTTGTAGAGTTTGGCATCCGCTTTGGCAACGTAAAAACCGCAGAATGCCCATGCTTTAGGAGCGACGATGAGACAGGCGAAGCACGTGAGCAATAAAGTTAGCAGGATTCGTAAGGGTTTCATGACCATTTCCTTGATGAACAGTAGTTGTGGGAATCCAGTGATAAGTTTTGAGTTTTAAGTTGAAATGAGTGGATTTGCTAAAGGGGATGCAAGTGAGTTGGAGTCTGGTAGTTTCGATGGTTCGCCCCAGGTAAAGCGATCGGCTGGCAGGAGGGCATCGATCAGGATGCTGAAGGGCGCAAGGGCGAAGAGTGCCCAAAAAACAGCGGTTGAAAGAAACAGATAGTTGCGGAGGTAGAACGTGAGGAGGGCGATCGCGGCGGCCCAAAGTAACCGTCCAATGCGCGCGTTAGGGATTGTGCGCGGGTCGGTAATCATAAAGAGGGCAAACATCAGTAACGAGCCACTCATCAAGCGGTGTGCCCATACGTCCCACGTCCAGCCCAGGCAGAAGTTACGGATTGCTTCAAAGACTGCGTAGCTACCCAAAAATGCCACTGTCGTATCCCAACGCCCGACTTGTTGCAGCACTAGACCACCACAACTTAGGAAGAGCAGTGCATACCAGCCTTCTTCACCCCACTGACCGGGCGATACCCAGGCATCGGCGGTGAGGGTGAGCGCGGTCACAATGCCAAAATTGCCAGGGTTAAAGAGATGCTTGCCCTGTACCTGGATCAGAAACTTGCTGGCGATCGCTGCCACACAGGCTAAAACCATCGTGCTGTAATGGTCTGCCCGGATGAGAATGCTGAGTCCGAGAGAAGTGATGAGGGCGCTGGGGAGGGAGGAGAGGAAAGAAGGATGAAGGAGGGAGGAAGGAGGAGGGAAGAAGGATAAGGGAGGAGGGAGGAAGGAGGAGGGAGGAAGGATGAAAGCAGGTTCTGGCTTCTGGCTCTCATCGACTGGCTGCTGACCGTTGACTGCTGACTGCTGACCGCTGACCGTTACCATAATCCATTGCGTGATCAAGCAGGTTGCGATCGCGACGACGATCATTCCCGGTTGTAACGTCCAGTCGCGGGTGCTAATTCCTACAAGTAGAAAGAGTGCCAGAAAGAGTATCTGGTAGGTACGGGCATCGTTAAATTGCAGCATAAGCAACCGTTGGCAAAGAACCTGGGATGGTTGCTATTATGCCTTTGCTAAAATGAAAACCCTGGAGTGTTACTGATTCAGTAACCGCACGAGTGGGAAAGTATTGACCGCCACGGGTTACTGACCAATCGACCGCTTCCAGATTTGGATATTTTGCTGGGCTTCAGCGTAAATGCCAGCGCGAGAAGGAATTTTTTGGGCAATGGCGATCGCGCCTGGAATGTCGTAAGCGGCTTGACTTTGGGCGACCTGCAAAAGCTGTACGCTCCATTCGTTGATGGCGTTGTCTGCATCCGATCGCAGCGTACTGGCAGCAGGCACCTGATCGGCAACCCGGATAGCCTTTGCTAAACTATCAGGAAAACCTGAATTGGCTAACTGACGGGCATCTTGAAGTAATTGCTGCGCCTGGGTTTGAAGTTCGTCAGCGCGTATGAGACGACGCCATTGTTTCACATCAACTTGAGCGTCGGCGTACAGCGATCGTCCGGAACCAATTTGCTCTGCGGTTTGAATCGCAGCGGGTAGATCGCCAGCGTTTGCCAATGCCCTGGCGCGATCGAGGGTTGGTTGATCCTGAATCCGTTGAATTTGTGCTGTCCAGGTTTGGGCTTTGCCCTGAGCTTCTTTGTAAAGTGCTCTGCCTGACGCAATTTGATTGACCTGTGCCACAGCCGCTTGCAACGATGTGATATCTCCTTGTGTTGCAATCTGCTCCGCTAAATCCAAAATGGGACGGTCTTGAATCGTTTGAATTTGGGCGGTCCAGTCTTGAATCTGCCGTTGCACCTCGCTCCAGCGTGGATTGGAACGAGGAATGGTTGAGGCTTCAGTGATCGCGGCCGAGAGGTCGTCAATGCTGCCGGGTTGGGAGATGATCCGCGCTTTTTCCAGTTGGGCGATCGCTTCAATTTCAAGTTGCCAGCGAACAATCAACTGCTGCGCCTTTTTGTAGAGGGGGCGGTCTGGGCGAATACGCTGTGCTTGAGAAATGGCTTCTTCAAGATCGGGGACTGTATTTAACCAAACCTGAGATTGAGCCTTGGCCAGTACCGTCAAGTCTTTCACCTGTTCATTCAGCTTGGCGCGATCGGGAATCTTGCTCAGCACATTCAGCGCGTCTTGCAAATCTCGTCGCTCCAGCATGACCTGTGCCAGCTCAACCATCTTCTGTCCAAACTGCTGGATCGACTTCTGGGCTGCCTGATAAATATAGCTAGTCTGCTTGATCGACTCTGCCAGCTTGAACGCCTCCAGCAAATTAGTGAGTCCGCCCTGATCAGCGAGGCGTTCGGCTTTGCCTAATGTATTGCCATCATCCCGCGAAGCGTTGATCTTACCCGTCAGTTCGTTGTACTTGGTTGTTTGCCAGAAGGTGTTTTCTATGTCCAGCAGCCGCACAGAGTAGGAAAACGCTTGTCGCCAATCAAGTTTACGCAGTGACGACTCAGCTTTCTGGAAAATTGCCTCAGCCTTCGACCAGATCGAGCGCCAGCGTTGCACCCGTTCTGCCACTACTTTGTAAGCAGAAACTTTGGGCGAAATTTGGCGTGCAGCAGCGATCGCCTCGTTGAGCTTACCCGCATTGAAATCTGCTTCTGCCAGCTTCAACACTTCTAACGACCACAACTCCACCAGACGATCGGCTTCTTCTCGCAAGGGATGGTCTTTGGGCAAGGAATCTACCAGCGCGATCGCCTCTAGCAGATCCTTTGATGTCTCTTTACTAGCTGCCAGCCGCGCGCACTCAAGGCGTAAGGATGCCGACGCCAGCGGCCAAAAAATCGCTGGACAGTTGGGCAATCCCGGCAACTGGAGCAGCAATGCTAGCGCCAGCACTCCACTACCCACCGAAACTGCGCCTGTTGCCAGTAACCAAAACTTCCAGTTGGACAACCATCCTAACCAGTGGCGCGACTGCCTGGGCGTAGGAGGGTCATCTATAGCAGCGGTTTTTGCCGTTGTCTGAGCAACAGACCGTGACTTTGGCTGCTGAGTGGGTCGTGGTGGTGGTGGAATGGGATGCGATCGAGCCGATGCTGCGGGTTTACGAACTTGAGTACGCGACTGAGCGACCGGAGGCACAGGAACGCCCGGAGACCCTGCTCGTTGCGGCAAGGTCGTCTCTTTCGGTTTCGGCGATCGCCTCGACGGTTGACGCTCTGGTGTTCCCGGATCTCTAGTCATAGCTAAAAGGCAAGCAGCGGTACTGCATGGATTTCTCAAATCACACGCATAGATGCCATGCTACTCTCCAACCTTCAAAAAGCCAAATTACGTCTGTACTTGATCCCGTACTTCGTCAGGTACGAGCCGCGCTAGAGTGGACGCTTTTCAAAACGACCAAACTTTAACCAGTGATCGTATGCACTACGAATCTTTCTTGCTCTCACAGCCGCTGCAACATCTGGGTTTTTAGACAAATAGCTAGCTTCATTAAAGCGAGGAAAGCGACCTTCAAAGCGACCAAAGTTGCGGTAATGTGCGTAGGCACTTTTAATCCGTCCTTGAGCTATAGCTGCCGCAACATCTGAATAGGCGGTAATGTAAAATTGCTCATCAAAGTCTGCCGGAGCGTCACTGATTCGGTTACTCGTGCGATCGTCGTAACGGTTGTTATAGCGGCTGTCGTTGCGCTCGTCATAGCGGTTATCATCACGATTGCCATAGCGATCGTTCTCGTAACGAAAATCGTTGATTACTCTACCGCAAACAATTCTGCCCGTTGCCTCTGACTCAATGCAGACTCTCTGTGCTACAACTCTCTGTGCCATGACAGGTAGCGTCATTGACGCCATTACGGTCGTTATTACAGCACCCAGCAGACCCCACTTTGTTGTGTTCATCGCCTTTAGCATTCACTCAATAGCTAAACCTGGTGCCTTCTCGATCGAGAAGGCTGTTGGGATCTAAAATTTCTTGCTGATAGCCCTGACGTGCGCTAATCCCTCTGGTTCCCGCTGTCAGCAGTTTCTAGCGCCAGCATTCGCTAAGATGACGCCACTCACCCATCACTGGGTGACATAGATGGGCGATGTGGGACTGATCACCGTAGCGGCAGATCAGACTGCTAAAGTCAGTTTTTTCTCGACTGATAGAGCTAAAGCGGGCAACTCAAATCGCCAGCACGCTGGGTAAAGCGAAGATTTTCCTGATAGTCTACGGGGCAGTCAATCACAGTGGGCACGTCCTGCTCCAGCGCCTCTTTCAAAATGGGAATGAGATCCATACAGGATTCAACGCGATAACCCTTGAGACCCATGCTTTCGGCAAACTTAACAAAGTCAGGGTTGCCAAACTTGATGAAGGCAGAGCTACCAAAGTGATTTTGCTGCTTCCATTCAATCAAGCCATAGCCACCATCGTTGAAGATCAGCGTCACAAAAGGCGTACCAATCCGCAAAGCGGTTTCGAGTTCCTGGCAGTTCATCATAAAACCACCATCGCCAGTGACGGCAACAACACGCTGTTCGGGATGCACGAGTTTAGCGGCGATCGCACCTGGAATGGCAATGCCCATAGCGGCGAACCCGTTGGAAATAATGCAGGTATTGGGGCGTTCGCAGTGGTAGTGCCGTGCCATCCACATTTTGTGGGCACCGACATCAGAAATGACGATATCGTCCGGTCCCATTACCTGGCGCAAATCGTAGACAATCTTTTGCGGCTTGATCGGAAAGGCATCATCTTTTGCGTAGTGAACGTAGTCATTACGGATATCAGCACGTAATTCCAGCGCATGAGGTTCGGGTTTGTGGGCGCGATCGGCACGGTACAAAATCTCCCGCAAAGAATCTGAAATATCACCAACCACTTCGGCAACAGGAATGTAGCTGCTATCCACTTCAGCAGGCATGGCACCAATATGAATGATTGGAATGGAGCCATCCGGGTTCCATTTTTTCGGTGAATATTCGATCAAGTCATAGCCCACACAGATGACTAGATCAGCGCGATCGAACCCACAGCTAATGTAATCCCGCTGCTGTAAGCCAACTGCCCACAACGCCAGCGGATGTGTATAGCGAATCACACCCTTGCCCATGAAGCTGTTGGCAACAGGAATGTTAAGACGCGTGGCAAACTCGGTGAGAATTTCGCTGGCATTGGATCGAATGGCACCATTGCCTACCAAGATGAGCGGGTTTTCTGCCTGTGAAATGAAGTCTGCTGCCTTCTCGATGCTTTGAAAGGAGGCGTAGGTTTTTTCCTTATTGTCTTTCGTGAGGGGCTTACCGAGAGCAGGCATGGCTGCAATATTTTCTGGCAAGTCAATGTGGACGGCTCCTGGTTTCTCTGTCTGAGCAATCTTAAAGGCTTTTCGGACAATTTCTGGCGTATTGCTAGGGCGAACAATTTGAGCATTCCATTTCGTCACGGGCGCAAACATTGCCACCAGATCGAGATACTGATGCGACTCAATGTGCATCCGATCGGTGCCCACCTGTCCCGTGATGGCAACTAGTGGTGCCCGATCGAGATTAGCATCGGCAACACCTGTCATCAAGTTGGTTGCCCCTGGTCCCAATGTCGAAAGACACACGCCTGGTTTGCCTGTCAGCCGACCATACACGTCAGCCATGAACGCGGCTCCTTGCTCATGACGAACCGTAATAAATTGAATGGAAGAATGCTTTAGCGCTTCCAGCACATGGAGGTTTTCTTCTCCAGGTAGCCCAAAAATATAGCGAACGCCTTCGTTCTCTAAGCAACGAACCAGTAATTCAGCGGTATTCATTTCACCCATGTCTCTTACCCCCTTCCCAAAAACTAAGTATGCCCTTTACGCGATCGCCATTTGCCTTCATGCCATCGACATCTGCTGCTTGCTGGTCTGCTGTCATGTCTTTACTGATCGCTTGAAGACTCTCAAAAACAATTAGTCTCAGCTTGTGCGTCAGTCGATGTGCCAATGAAACGCTGTCAAATTGTGGTTGATCAGAGCTTACGAATAAGCACACTTCAACACCAATACTGGTACGACAGTTCCAGCCCGACCTTCTCTCTTCTTAACATGTTCTGCATGGTTGCTCTGCCGCTTTGTTGCAAAGATCATTGCGGCATTAATCACGCAAGAAACTGGAGAACGGTGCGATCGCTTCTCTCTGTCATTGTTCCCACACAGTTTTGACATTGACAAACTCATGAATGCCCTGTCTACCGAGTTCACGACCAAAGCCCGATCGCTTGATGCCACCAAACGGTAGACGGGGATCAGATTTGACCATGCTGTTGATAAACACTGCTCCCGCCTCAATCTCGTGTGTGAGTTGGTCGCGCTCAGCGTCATCATTCGTCCAGGCGCTGGCTCCCAACCCAAAGGGCGTACTGTTAGCAAGGTGAATGGCATCGTCGATCGTTGCGACACGAAACAGCATTGCCACGGGACCAAACAGTTCTTCTTGTGCTGCGGCACTGTCCAAGGGAACATCGACCAGAATAGTTGGTGGATAAAAGTTTCCAGAACTATCCAGCGGCTTACCCCCAACCAGAATACGTGCGCCCTGCTGTACGGCTGCTTGTACTTGCCGATCGAGGTCTTGCAAAATGCGAGGAGTGGCTAACGGACCAAGATCCGTATCAGGCAACATGGGGTCGCCGACCTTGAGCGCCTTGTATTTCGCCACAAGCTGCTGCTCAAAGGCGTCGTAAATGGCATCTGCAACAATAAAACGCTTTGCTGCGATACAGGATTGTCCGTTGTTGATCATCCGTGCGGTGACGGCAGTCGCAATCGCAACGTCTAAAGCGGCACTTGGCAAGACAATGAAGGGGTCGCTGCCGCCCAACTCCAGCACTACTTTTTTAATTTGCGCTCCAGCCGTGGCTGCCAAACTTGCGCCTGCGGGTTCGCTACCCGTCAATGTTGCCGCTTTAATACGCTCATCTGTGACGATCGCCGCTACTTTGTCTGCCCCCACGAGCAGGGTTTGAAAGGCTCCGTCTGGAAAACCTGCCCGTTGAAAAATTGCCTCGATCGCCAACGCCGACTGCGGCACATTAGAGGCGTGCTTGAGTACACCCACATTGCCTGCCATCAGGGCTGGAGCGGCAAAGCGAAACACCTGCCAGAACGGAAAGTTCCAGGGCATAACCGCTAAAATGGCACCCATCGGTTGATATCGCACAA
>JBBSHC010000055.1:0-9917 GCA_038253425.1 Leptolyngbyales cyanobacterium
ATGCCAACCTCGAAGATATTTCCTGGGATGAGCAGACGAACTGGGAGGGTGTGCAAGGGTTAGAGACAGCGGTGAATGTGCCGGAAGCGCTGAAGCGACAGTTGGGGATAGAGGGTAAGGAGTGAGGAGTCAGAAGTCATCTTAACTATAAAATTCTGCAATGACGTTTCTGATGTCTGCTGCCGCAACATCAGCTTGGTCAGATTTTGAGTAAATCAGCAATAGCAGGACATTCGATGGTGATTCAACTTGATACAGCAGTCGATAGCCTGCACTTTTGCCTTTCTGAATATCGCTGTTTTTGATCCGAACTTTGAAGACGGTGTATCCGGTTCCCGCTAGGCGATCGCCAGGAAAGTCGCCAGCCTCAAGTTGTTGAACCACAGATTGGATATCTGCTTGAATCTGACGGTAGCGTTTAGCCAGATCAAGAACTTGTCGTAGGAAGTCATCGGTAACACGAACCTGTACGGTTGGTCGGTCATTCGACATCAAGACTATGCCACAACTCGGAGACGGGACGGGTTTTACCAGCTTTGGCATCCTGCAAAGACTGACGTAAGTTCTCTAATATTTCCGCTGTAGGTTCATCGTCTTCATCACCTTCGGCAGCCTCTGGAATCAGTACAATGACTTCAACTCGGCTATTTTGACTCATCCCTAATGGTGTATCTAAAGCCAACTGCCCTTGTTGATCAACGGTTGCCATTACTTTAATTGCTTTCATCGGTTCACTCGTCACTATTGAGTACGTCAGCTAACAAATCAGCGACAGAAACCCGTTTAGCCGTTCCTGCCCGCACAGCGTTTAGTGTCTCTGCTGCGTTTTGAGCAATCTCTAGTCGTCGCTTTTCAATCCGACGTTTTTGGATCAGTTCAAACAACAACGCCTGATCATTAGCAGGCAGTGCGTCAACGTATTCAACCAACTCATGAAAGGGAATAGAAGGGTTCATCGATCGCCCATTCCTTACGATGTGCCCCTACTCTACCAAGAAACAACTCTCGCTAGCGATGGCAAGAGCAGGAGCGTCTTTTTTCCACTTCCCACACCCGTTCGGCTGAGCGCTCACACCGAAGCCCACACCCCACACCCAGATTTTTTCTCCCAACCCCCTCCCATGATGTACAACATGGGCAGTGCATTCTCAGGCGAGTTAACATCGCCACAGTGCGAGTGAAGGGATACAGGGTCAGATGGGACGAATCTTTATTTCAGCGGCGCATGGTGGTCAGGAAAGCGGCGTGACCGATCCGGGGGCTGTGGTTGCAGGTACAACCGAAGCGAGAGAGATGATTTTGACGCGCGACCTCGTGGTGACAGAGCTGCGATCGCGGGGCTTTGAGGTGTTGTCGGTGCCCGATGACCAGAGTGCTACCCAAACGCTGAGTTGGATTAATGCCCGTGCGCGCAGTGGCGATGTTGCCTTAGAAATTCACACCGATGCCTTTTCTAACCCATCAGTGCGCGGTACGGCTGTGTTTTACATTGCCAACAATGATCAGCGCAAAGCCCATGCCGAATTGCTACTGTTGGCGCTGCTGCGACGGGTGCCCCAATTACCCAATCGCGGTACCCGACCGGATACAGCAACGGGGCTGGGTAATTTGGCGTTTTGTCGGCAGTTAACCATTCCTTCTCTGTTGATGGAGGTTGCCGTTCTTTCTAACCCAGACGATCGCTTTCTGATTCAAAATCAACGGCGAAATGTGGCGCTAGGCATTGCGGATGGGTTGGACTCGTGGAGTCGTGCGGTCGCTCCTGGTACACAGCCGCCTGTGGTGTCGTATCCGTCGTGCAACATCAACATCAACGGGCAGACCTACGGTGAGCAGGGCATCGTTGTCAATGGCAATGCTTACGTCCCGATTGATCTGGTCGATCGGCTGGGAGTGGATGTTTCCACCGATCCAAATGTGCGCCGCCTGACCTATCGCAATATTGTCTACGTCCGGGCGGCTGACCTGCGCGATCGACACATTTCGCTGACGTGGGACAGCGCAAGCCGCACCGTGTTTCTTAAATCAGTGCGGCAGATTTGTACTGGGCAAATTGACCAGATTACGGGTCAGGGAAACACTTCTGAAGTACAACTGCTGATGTTTCTCAAGGCGAACAATGAAGCGGCGCTCACGCGGTATCCAGACATTGCCAAACTTTACCGGGAAGAAGGCAGCATTGAAGGCATTGACTATGACATCGCCTTTTCGCAGATGTGCGTCGAAACTGACTTTTTACGCTTTGGCGGCACGGTGAAGCCAGAGCAAAATAACTTTGGCGGGCTGGGTTCCGCAGGCGGCGACTCGCAAGGAGCGTCCTTCCCTAGCGCTCGTATTGGTGTGCGCGCACAAATCCAACATCTGAAAGCCTATGCCAATACAGAACCCCTGGTGCAAGCGATCGTGGATCCTCGCTTTAATTTTGTGGCGCGTGGTATCGCCCCGCTGGTCGGTCAACTAAACGGTCGTTGGGCTGCTGATCCACAGTATGGCGATAAGGTGCTTGCGGTTCTAAAGCGGTTGTATGAAGCGGCAGGGTTAATGTAGGGACGAGGGATCAGCCGACGATGGGCTACCGTGTTACATAGCTTTGACTGCATTGGCAAAGGCTATCACAAAGGCTATCGGGGGGCTGACCCCCGAACCCCCGCTATGTGGGGTCCTAACTCCCCCCCACCCCCCGAAAGGTGCTGTTCGTTTAGAAGCAAAGTCTGAGGTAGACTGGCAAAAATTTGTCTAGCCCAGACTTTGACACCCACCCTCAATACCGTCTGGAGGGGGTGCGGGGGACGCAGCCGTCCTCTGCATTCGGGGGGATTGGGGGGCTGCCCCCCAAATCCGGCTTGGACCAGACCGATTGACTCAGGCTTAAGCTTACGGTAGGACGTATAGAAGAGGATTCGATCGTGTAGCTTCTCACATAAAGGCTTGATCAATCAGGCTCTCAAGTTGGTTTGAGTACACGCTGAATGAGCGCGATCGCGCGGGTAGCAACTTGCTCTGGCGTTTCATCCTCAGCGACACAAACATGGACATCCGCCTGGGCATACAGTGACTCGCGTTGTGCTAAAAGCGCCTGAAGGGTTGTGAGCGGGTCAGCCTCTTGCAACAAGGGACGAGTCGTATCTGCTTGCAGACGACGCTGGAGTTGCTCAACAGGCACATCCAACCAGACAATGATGCCGTGACGCAGGTAGCTCCAGTTTTTGCGCTTGAGAACGATGCCGCCACCCGTGGCGATCGCCAGTCGAGTATATGCCGATAACTCTGCCAATACCTGACTTTCAAGGGTGCGAAACTCCGCTTCACCCGACTGAGCAAAAAGTTCACGAATTGGCTGTTTTGCCACCTGCTCAACCACAGTATCGGTATCAAAAAAACGGTAGTCCAGATGTGCGGCTAAATGCTGCCCAACCGTTGTTTTACCCGACCCCATCATGCCAATCAAGTAAAGGTTTACACCCTTTAAGAAATCGTTCACCTGTCAATCACCATCCTGCTATGCTCTTGACAGAATACCGCGAACCGCGATCGCGTCTATCGATCGGGCAACGTATCAAGCAACCATCCTTAGAGGCTGCTTTACTTTTGACTTGTGATTTTCAGCCTTTAGCTTTCAGCCTTTAGCCTTTAGCCTTTTACCTTTTACCTTCTTATATGACCGCTCTACCTTCAATGCCGCCCTCACTCACACCCTGGCTCATTGCCGTCGTTTTGAATACGGTGCTGTTGGCGATCGTGTGGTTTGCGCCTAAGAAGCTGCTGACGCCTGCGGGTATTGCCCATGCCTGGTTTTTGGGCGTGCTGGTGTGGGGTTGCTTGGGCTGGCAAGGGTACGCAGTGGTCATGTTTTACTTTTTGGTGGGGTCTGCCATCACGCGGGTTGGGCTGGCACAAAAAGAGGCAGCGGGTATTGCCGAGAAGCGATCGGGGGCACGTGGACCGGAAAATGTGTGGGGGTCAGCGTTTACAGGGGCGGTGTGTGCGATCGGCAGCCTGATTGCACCGTTAGTCTTGCCACCCACCATCAGTAGATGGGTTGTCTCCTTACTGCTATTGGGCTATGTCGCCAGCTTTTGCACCAAGTTAGCCGATACCTGTTCGAGCGAAATCGGCAAAGCATACGGTCAGCGCACGTTTTTGATTACAACCTTGCAGCCCGTCCCCCGTGGAACAGAAGGTGCCATTAGCCTGGAAGGAACACTGGCAGGGATTGTCGCGTCGGTAGCGATCGCTCTGGTTGGTTGGGGCGTCGGGCTGATTTCGCTCCCGCAGGTTGGCATCTGTGTTGTGGCAGCATTCATCGGCACGAATGTAGAAAGCGTCATAGGCGCAACGCTACAAACCCGCTTTACCTGGTTGACCAATGAAGTAGTGAATCTTTTAAATACGCTCGTTGGCGCGATCGCGGCGGTGCTAATCGCTCAGGGACTGCGCTTCTTAAAACTGCTTTAAATTAACGCGTAGGCACTGACCTTAGAGTTTGTGATTAGAGTTTGTGAAGTGGCTAGTAGCCGTCAGCGGTCAGCGATCAGCTAAATGTATGCGCTCAGTCGTTTTAACCAAGCTGTTTGACCAGACGCCATAACGTATTACACGCCCAAATAGCGGCGTAAAAAGGTTTCCAGCGTTTCTAGCTTTAAGTCAAACGTAGATTCCAACCGCTCAATCTCGGCAGGAGTGCAAAAGAATTCGTTTGCCAGCAAGGTTCGCAACGTGCCCAGGCTAGAGCGAAGCTTGGGGTTGAATAGCCCGATCGCATTTCGTAAGCCATCCACTGCCAGTAACGGTGGGTTGAGCAGCAACGGTTCGCGGTTGAAAATCCGGCTGAAAATGGCGGGAATATCTTCTCGTTTAAGGATTTCGGGTCCCCCTACAGCAAAAGTCTGATCACGGGCACCTTCTACCGAAACGGCAGCGATCGCCAGTCGTGCCAGATCATCGGTACTCACGATCGAAGTGCGGCTGAGCGGGTCGCCCACTAAAAGGTACACGCCAGTTTTGCGGAACTGTTCCGCCAGAGGCAACAGATTTGAGGCAAATCCAGACGGACGCAAAATTGTATAGTTCAAACCACTGGCTTGCAGGTAGCGCTCCACTTCCCACTTTGCTCTAAAAACGGGCGCATCCTCATAGCCGCGATCGACACCCAGCACAGAAATGAAAACAAAATGCTGGACTCCTGCTGCCTTTGCCTGGTCGATTAGCTCGACATTCGCCTGATAGTCAACGGCTTCAGCATCGCCGTTAGCTGAATCACCAGAGCCCTGGGCGCTAATGACATACTGCACCCCTTGACAGGCTTTCTGAATATCTCGCTCCCGCCGCAGATCACCAATCAGGATCTCAGACCCGCGATTCTCTAGTTCGGCATAGTTTGCATTCAGACGTACCAGCGATCGCACGGATGTTTCTCGTTCGCGCAGTTGCCGCACAATCCGGCGACCCAAACCGCCCGTGGCTCCAGTGACTAAAAACATAATGAATAGTAGGTAGTTAGTAGTAGATGGCTAGTCGTCGTGCTTTGTGCAGTATAGGAAGACAGATGACTTTGGCGATCGCGTTTACCCTCCTACGGTAACGCCATTGATGAAGATTGCTTGTTGCCTGACCGCTAACAACTTAACAACTAACAACTAACAACGCCCTCTGCACCTATCTAAGGTTTAAGTTTAAAGCTCAACAAAAACAGGCGTATGGTCGCTGGGTTGTTCAAGTTTGCGGGGTTCCGGGTCAATCGTGCAAGCGATCGCGCGAGTATACAAATCCGGTGTCAGATAAATGTGATCAATCCGCCAGCCCAGGTTACGCCGAAAAGCAGCCGCGCGGTAATCCCACCAGCTAAAGTTGCCGCCCTCTGCCGTAAACTTACGAAAGACATCGGCGAGCCCAAGCTCCAGCACCGATCGCAGCGCCTGTCGTTCTAGCTCCGTTGCCATCACCATCTTCTCGCGTCCCGTTGGATCGTGAATATCAATATCTTCCAACGCAATATTAAAATCACCGCAGACGAGAAGAGAAGAGAGAGCGGCGGGGGCAGTAACGGCTTGAGTCGCGTCATTTTCTGCTTCTGGCTCCTGGCTTATGGCTCCTAGCATCTGCAAATAGTCCCGTAGTGCTGCCAGCCAGCGCAGCTTGTAAGCATATTTATCGCTGCCTACAGACGAGCCATTGGGCACATAAAGGTTGACAATGCGGACTCCGTCAAGGACACCTGTAATCACGCGCTTTTGCTCATCCAGGTCGATCACGCGTTCACCTAAAACGGGTGAGAACCCCGTGCTGACATCACTTAAGGGCGCACGGCTGAGTAGAGCAACGCCGTTATAGCTTTTCTGCCCCGAAATATAGGCGTGATAACCCAGATCGGTAAAGGGCTGCTGGGGAAAGCTGTCATCCATTACCTTCGTTTCCTGCAAGCACAACACATCCACTGAGTTCGTTTGCAACCACTGCACAATGTGTGCCAGACGGGTACGGATTGAGTTGACGTTCCAGGTAGCAACTTTCATCAGAGCAACAGGTTTGCAATCGGCTTCACGAGAATACAGCAATTGTGAGCGCGATGAACACCGAGGGGTGAGGGAGGAGGGAGGAGGGATGAAGGATGAATGCTGCCCGCTGACCGCTAAAGGATGAATGCTAAAAGCTGACCGCTGAAGACTAAAAATGCAATCTTTGTACGAGAACCATAAAGTAGGCTAAGAGAAGTTTGAACGATCGCGCGACCCAACAAAAGGAAGAGCATGAGAGGCATAGGTCCCGTTGTAGCATCCGAACAAAAGGCAAGTCAGCAGCTTTCGACCCTACGGCGCTTTTTGCGCTATCTGCGACCTTACCGCAAAGAACTGCCGATCGCGATCGCGCTGGTCACGATCGGAGCCGCTACGCAAACCATTGGTCCTTTTATGCTGGGCTGGTCGATCGACCATCTGATCGTGCCGCGAAACCTGCCAGGATTGCTGCTCATGCTGGGGATGCTGGGGATCGTCTACCTCATCGGTGTGTGGGCGATTCGAGGACAAATTGTTCGCGTTGGCTGGATCATGCAACGGCTGCTGGCACAACTGCGACAGGATATTTTTACTAAGATTCAGAGTTTGCCGCTCAGCTTTTTTGATCGTAGCGAAGCGGGAGACTTAATGAGTCGTCTGTTGAATGATGTCAACACGGTGAATCAGGCATTTGGACAAACGATCGCCCAAATGTTAGGCAATACCTTTAGCCTCATTGGTATTGTCATCGCCATGCTCTCAATCAACCTGAGACTGGGGCTTTTGAGCAATCTGGTGGTGCCGCTGATGCTGTTTACCACTGGCTTGTTTGCGCGTTGGGCACGTGCCCGGTTTCGAGTCACCCGACAGACGATCGGGGAACTTTCAGCCAAGCTAGAAGAAGATATTGGCAGTGTGCGTGAAGCCCAGGCATTCAACCGCGTCCAGATGAATATTGACGAGTTTGACTCGCTCAATGCTGCTAACCGTGATGCCAATGTGCAGGCAGTGGCAATTACAGCGGCTTTTTTGCCATCGATCGACTTTCTCAATACCCTGGCAACGGCGGCAGTGCTGGCGTATGGAGGGTATCTTGCTGTTACCGGAGCCGCTACGATCGGCGTTATTACCGCCTTTCTGCTCTACGTACAGCAGTTTTTTCGACCGATTCAGATTCTCAGTCAGTTTTATACTCAGGCACAATCTGCCTTTGCGGGCTTAGAGCGCATCTTCTCGTTGCTAGATGAACCCTCTCACCTCAACGACGCACCCAATGCGACGGTAATGCCACCGATTCAGGGTGAAGTGACCTTCGATCATGTTGCCTTTGGCTATACGCCAGAAAAACTGGTCTTAGAAGATGTCAACCTGCGGGCAAAACCGGGTCAGATGATTGCCCTGGTTGGACCCACAGGCGCAGGCAAAAGTACTGTTATCAACCTGATTTTGCGTTTCTACGATGTTTCTGGTGGTGCGGTCAAAATTGATGGCATCGATGTTCGCAGCGTGACGCAAGCAAGCTTACGCCGTCAAATCGGCATTGTGCTGCAAGACAACATTCTGTTTAGCGGGACCGTTGCCGAAAACATCGCCTTTGGCGTACCTTACGCCACGCAAGCCGAGATTGAAGCCGCAGCGCAACGGGCGAATGTACATACCTTCATCACCTCGCTACCCCAGGGGTACAGTACTCAACTGGGCGAACGCGGTGCGCCTCTCAGTCAAGGACAGCGGCAGCTTATCAGTATTGCCCGTGCCATTTTGATCGATCCGCGCATTCTCATTCTGGACGAAGCAACAAGCAGCATCGATACGCGTACAGAAGCCTTAGTGCAAGCAGCGATCGCGCGTTTGCTGCAAGGTCGCACCAGTTTTGTGATTGCCCATCGTCTGAGCACCGTCACGCAAGCAGATCAGGTGTTGGTCGTGCAGCAAGGTCACATCGTCGAGCAGGGAACCCATGCCGAACTCGTCGCGCAGCAAGGCGTTTATGCTAACCTCTACGCCCTTCAACTGGGTGCTGTTATCCCCTCCTAATCCCCTCCTAATGCCCCTCCTCACTACAAGGCAGAGACAAGAAAATGGGTGAATGTAGCTACTGCCTCATCCACCCACGCGTTACCGTATTCGTTTTTTCACTGCATGGTGTTGGTTTGCCAAACCACAGGAGCCAGATCAGCCACCCGCGATCGCTGGAATAATGCTGACTTCATCGCCATCTTTCAGGGGTGTATTTGCCCCATCTAAAAAGCGAATGTCTTCGCTATTTACGTAGAAGTTAACAAAGCGGCGCAATTCGCCCTTGTCATCGCACAAACGCGCTTTGATACCGGGGCAATCCGTTTCAAGTGATTCCAGCAATGCGGCAACAGTGTCGCCCTGACACTCAAGGGTTGCCTGGTTCTTGGTGAGCTTTTGTAGCGGGGTAGGAATCAAAACTTTGATAGACATGGGTTGAAGGGATGAAAGTATGAAGGATAAATGATGAAGGATGAACGGAATGAGGACGAAGGAAGAATCGCTCTTTAGCCTTTATCCTTAAGCCTTTATCCTTTCTTACACAAGCACTTGCTGCCATTCCAGGCGCTCCAGCGTGTGGGCACGTTCTAGCGCACGTTCAAAGCTATCGAGTTTTGGTTCGATCGTGAGGGGTTCGCCCACATAGCCCTGCACTGCTTCCTGGGTCTTCAGCCCGTTGCCAGTGATGTAAACAACCGTGGTTTCATCCGGATCAATCTTGCCTGCTTCTACCAGTTTTTGCAGCACCGCGATCGTGGTGCCCCCGGCGGTTTCTGTAAAGATGCCTTCAGTTTCAGCCAGTAGCTTGATGCCAGCAATAATTTCAGCATCATTCACCATCTCAATGTTGCCGTTCGTTTTACGAGCAATGTCCATAGCGTACACACCATCCGCCGGATTCCCGATCGCGATTGATTTGGCGATCGTGTTGGGCTTCACAGGTGTCACAAAATCGCGTCCGTCTCGATATGCCTGTGCGATCGGAGAGCAGCCTTCTGCCTGTGCGCCGCTAAAGCGAACGTGCTTGTCAGCCACCAAGCCTGTGTCTACAAATTCCCGGAAGCCCTTGTAGATCTTGGTAAAGAGGGAACCCGATGCCATCGGTGCCACGATGTGGTCGGGCAATTGCCAGCCCAACTGTTCCGCAACCTCAAACCCTAGCGTCTTCGAGCCTTCCGCATAATAAGGACGCAGGTTGATGTTAACAAACCCCCAGCCGTGGGTATTTGCTACTTCAGAACAGAGACGGTTTACCTGATCGTAATTGCCCTGTACTGCCATCACGGTCGGGCTGTAAATCAACGTGCCCATCACCTTGCCTGCTTCCAGATCTGCGGGGATAAACACACAACAGTCCAGTCCTGCATGAGCCGCGATCGCTGCCGTTGAGTTTGCCAGATTCCC
>JBBSHC010000056.1:0-9913 GCA_038253425.1 Leptolyngbyales cyanobacterium
CCAAAACGTAAAGTACAGTCCGTAATGGAGGGTGTATTTGCGGTGATGCACTGAATGATGGGCTGGACCAATAAACCAGCGTCCAAACCAGTGATGCGGAAACGATACCGGAAGCAGTTCCAAGCCAAGATGGTTCACCACCGCCCAGACTGTCATCGTCATCAGCACGGCAATCACTGTAATGAAGTGGAGCGGCAGGATGAAAACGACACCAATCAAGAACAACCCCTGAACGAGTGCCTCTGGTGGATCGAAGGCGAACGATGTCCACGGAGTGGGGCTACCTGATCGATGATGCCCCTGATGCAGCCATTTGAAGAGCAGTGGGTGATGAAACAGGCGATGAATCATGTAAAAGTACGCATCTTGCAGGAGAAGGACTGCCCCATAGCTGACACCCAAATACCACAAGCCATAGGCGTGCAGATCAGCATAGAGACGCGTTGCACCTGCATCGTACTGGGACATGATGACGGCGGCACACAGCGCAAAAACCGCTGCTGAAAGCACTGACAACTCAGCGTCCTTGCGAATCGATCGCCATGCCGGAGACGCCAACTCTCGCTGCGCGAATGCCCGTCCCCACCCTGAGTAGAAGAAGACGTGGGTACCGCCAGCAATGAGGAAGTAACGAACAACAATCAGCCCGAAGAACGCAAACCCATAAAACCAGAACGAGTGGGTCATTAATTCAACGTTGCCTCTTTGAAAACAGGTGCGCCCATCTTACCTGCGTAAACCAACCTGCGTAAACCAACCATTGTGAGCCTGCTGCAAGGGTCGTGCGATCGTTCACTGTCTTTAACTCTCTATCGAACCGCTGCGATCGCTCTCTTCCTTTGGGCTTATCTGTCACGAACTAGCCTGCTTGCTCACTTTCAGTCTAGGTCAGTTCGTCTGCTAAATTTCAATACTTGAACGTCTTAGCGCGTGAAACGGTTCTGTAGCAACAGCTTAGGTCTCGTGGATCGTCCGTCATTTTATCTGGGTAACGCGCCAATTTAGCTTGAGATTAATCCAGAAATTCCAAAGCGTGACCGCCGCGATCGCCAAAAAGTTTGCCAGATACGCATTCAAATGCAACCCGTTAAAGAGCGCATTCAAGATCAAAAGCTTGAGAATGAGACCCATCAGGCACACAAGGTTGAACTTGACAAAGCGTTTGCTGAGTTTGCGCCATTCTCGCTGTTGTCGCGCCAGATCGCCAAACGTCCAGCGATCGTTCCAGCAAAAATTGTTGATGATCGCCAGTTCAGCAGCAGCGATCGCACTGCGAGTTAACCCCAAACCCAACTTGCCGTGCAGCAGGTAGAGCAACCCCATATCCACCACCAGCCCACTCAACCCCACCAGCCCAAAGCGCACAAAGCGTCCAATGGGAAAATCAAAGCGCTGGCTCACCCGACCCAACCGCCCCGATGCAATCCGCAAGCGGATCAGGTGATGGATGTAATCTCGATACTGCTGCCATGTCACCTTGCTTTCTCCGGCTTCACGCTCCTGGAAAACGTAGCCAACTTCCGCAATTTTGTCGATCGTCCCGCGTCCCAAAACCTCCAGCAAAATCTTATAGCCCAACGGCTGTAGCGATCGCTCGGCAATGGCACTCCGACGCACTAAAAAATAACCACTCATAGGGTCAGACACTCGACTAACCACCCTCGGCAGCAGCACCAGCCCTAAAACCTGAGCGCCCCGGGACAAAAACCGTCGTGCAGCGCTCCACGAACTCACCCCGCCACCTTCAGCGTTGCGGCTGGCAACCGCCAAATCAGCGCCATGCTCCATTTCAGTTAGTAATGCCAGCAAAACCTCCGGCGGATGCTGCAAATCACCGTCAATGACGCCCAAAACCTTACCCCGTGCCGCCTGCCATCCCCGAATCACGGCGGACGACAAACCCCGATCGCGCTGCCGCCGCATCACACGCAAACATGGATACTGGTGCATCAGCGCTTGAGCCATTTCCCAGGTGCCATCGGGACTATCATCATCCACCACAATGATTTCGTAATCCTGAGGCAACGCCGCATCCAAAAGCTGACTCAGCCGTTGCACAATGCGCTCAATATTACGGCTCTCGTTGTAAGTTGGCACAATCAGCGAAAAAGAGACAGTATCGATCGCGCCTGCGGTGTGATGCTTGGTTCGATCGCCATCCTTAAAGTCGCCATCCAACACCTGTCTGGTAGAGCATTGAGGCACCTGTAAAACCCCTGAAGGTTCGGGCAGAAGTGAACTGTGGTTGGTCGCGACCATGAAAATTCTGGCTAAATAACCGGATGCTAGCGTTTCACTCAACTGCTGCCTTAAGATCAAGGCGATCAATTGACACAAGGGGTTCCTTGAAAAGAACTCAGTGCTGCTTCTAAAGTGCTGCTCTTACAAGGTTTGCATATAGGTACCAATGTGTAAATCTTCTGTGAAGTTGACGCGGTACGCTTCTTCGACATCGAGAGAACTGATCCAATTCGGGGTTTACATACACGCAAGGCACAAACCCAATGCCTTTGATCACGCCATGAGGGTTGCTGCTGCACTGTCGTCGCACCAGCTCAACAGCAAACGAGTAGAGTTGGTCGAGCACGGCATCATCAAAAACTACATAGCCCTCGGCAGTCTCAATCCCTTAGCTGGCAACGTGCGCCCAAACCAGTCGGGGTGTAATTTTCTCCCTTACGTGAACCCTTTGACCCATCGGCGTAAATTCTAAATCAAAAACCCAACATCGTTGTAGATGCTGGGCTTCATGGGATCAAGGCAATTGTTTGCAATGCGATCGCTCAGAGCGAGATACTACGACTACCAACTAGGGATTGGCGTAAAAATCATTGCTCACAGTCAAGCGGAGATCGGTAGAAGGATCAATCACAATCAGGTTCTGTGCTGTCTGCGTTTGGGTGTTGGTTTGTCCACCTGTGGCACCTGCCAGCACTGTACCCAGATCGATTTTCTGACCGAGGAGTGCCCCTAACACTGCACTAGTTGCCGCAGAGGTTGCCGCGTCTTTGAGTGTGCCAGGGTTGGTGTTTTGGGTCACGGGTTGCCCGTTAACGACCTGCGATCGTGCGCTAAAGGGGTAGGATTGACCGTTGATTGCTACCCGCTGGGCAATAAACTGTGTGCCCAAAATTTGTCCGTTGCTGCTGACCGGAATCAGTTGACCCACAATGTCGCTGTCTCTCGGAATAACAACTTGCCCCTGAGCATTCTTAAGATCATCCACGACCTTTAGAGTCAGGTTATTGATAGTTTCACCGGGCGTCACCACAATTTTTTGCGAACCGAGATAGCGAATGTTAACAGGTGTACCTTGAGGCACCAAATACCGAGGGTTCAGCGCGTTCTGGTTACTCGTAGGTGTCGGAGTGGTACCTGTGGTTGGTGTTGTTACCGTACCATTCAGTCGGGCAATGTAGTTGTTCGCACCCTCACTCGCGGCGATCGGTGACAGTTTGCCTTGATTCACCAACGTTTGATAGATGTAGGCAGCGACATCCGCACGCGTGGCGGTTTCATTAGGGTTGAGAAAGCTGACGTTGGGGTAATTGACCACGACGTTTCGTTCTGCTGCTGCTGCCACACCACTTTTCGCATAAGCGGGGATTTCAGCGCTGTCTCTAAAAGTAGCCAGAGTTGTATCGGCGGTGCGCGTGGGCGTAAAGTTCAAGCCACTGGAAAGGGCGACCAGTACCTGTACTTTTGGAATTTGCTGTTCTGGTTTGAAAGCACCATCGGGATAGCCGCTCATAAAGCCTGTTTCATACGCTTTGCCGATCGCAGGTGCTGCCCAGTAGGTGTTGGGTACATCACCAAAATTACGCGAGACGCGCACTGCACTGTTACTAAACGCATTTTTGACGATCGCGGCAAACTGAGCGCGAGTCACTGGGGCATCGGGCTTGAAGGTGCCATCGGGGAAGCCTGCAATAATCTGCCTTTCAGCCAGCGTTTCGATGAAGGGTCGCGCCCAGTGCGAGCGCGTATCGGAGAAATTGGCGGCATTCGCTGGAGCCGAAACTACGAATGGTGCGATGGCGCTGGAAGTCACACCCAATGCCAGCATTACTGCACTTGCTGAAGACCAATGACGAACGTTAGACATAAAAAAACTCCGTAAACGCTTGAGCGATACTGACGAATTACACGTATAAAGCGATAGCAAAAAATCAGTTTCCTTACTAAACGCTATCTAAACGCTTACAGGAAATTGGTGATGCAGACGTGGCTTGCGTACAACCTGATGACCAGGTTTTGATAGCAAAGCCATTGCTTACTTAACTATGCTGACCGCAATTGTATAATTTTGTTCCCTAAACACTTGATTCAAATTGACTCGTTCTAACCTTTCTTTTGCTAAACAGCCAGAAGCAACAAGAGCCTCTCGCTCAATCATGACCAAGATGAGTGAATTTACAATACTTCGCCAGTATGAATCCGGTGCTCCACTTCATCAAAGCCATCGGCAGCAGCGCGTTCGGTAGTCAACAGTGACACAATGATACCGACCGCAAACGAGAGCGGAATCGTCACCAGTCCGGGATTCTTGAGCGGGAAGATTGCGGCTGGGTGCTTCAGAATATCGACCTGGATCGTGGGCGATAGATAAATCAGCACCAATGATGACAGCGTGCCAACAAGAATGCTGGCAACCGCACCGTTGGTCGTGAACCGTCGCCACAGCATGGAGAGTAGTAGAGCGGGAAAGTTTGCGCTGGCAGCGATCGCTGTGTTTTTAGTCCCAGACTGTTTCGATATTGGTTGAACTGCGAAGAACTTCGTCTCTGGTGATGAGTTTTGCACTGTATCGTTTTGCGGTTGCTGCGATAATGCGATCGTGAAGATCCCAGGTTTGAGGAAGTTCGAGCAATGTTTGAAACACTGAGAAGTCTAAATCGACGCTGATAAAGCTGCTAGTTTTTTAAATTGCCTCAAGGACGACTGCGATCGCGATCGGAACTCTCTGCTTCGGAGAAACAGGGTCAGCTCGGCTAAAACTAACGTTGGCATCAGAATTTGAGCAGTAGTGGCTTCTGCCCGAACCAAAATGCTGTCTACAATTGGTGACAGGCGAGAATCTTCAGCGAAGAACCAAGCCAGCGCATGAGTGTCGATGACAAAAACGTCCACAGATCAATCGATTCCTTCTCTGAAGTCTTTGGCAATGAGCGATCGCTTTGCTTCTTCAAGAAGTTGATCTGAGATTTCAACGCCTTTCCAGATGCCTCGGAGTTGAGGTTTAGAGTGAGCGGTAGGAACTCTGTCGGATGAATCGCGTTGCTCTTGAGTAAGTACCTTTTGTTTCAGCATTTCTAGCTCTTGCTGGATAGCTTCGATGCGGGTCAGGATGTAGTTGCTCATGGTGGCTTACAGTGAACGGGAGCATCAGACCACTTTACTCGATCGCTCTTCTCACAAAGATCACGACTGAAGCTTTTGCAGACAGCTCAATCGAAGGCTACACAACTTAGGCGCGATTGCCCAAGCCAACGATGAAACGCGATCGCCCCTCAGTAGTCAACAGAGGTGGAGCGATCGCCCTGCTAATGACGGTCAAGCAGGTTGCGATCGCCTGTCATCAAAAAAGGTGATCGCTAATATACATCATCGTGGTCACCGAGATTCAGCAGTAAGATTGCGTCTTCTTCACTTGCTTCTGGGTTAGCCACAAATTCAAAGAGAATACGACAACTGTAGTTAATTGAGCAAGCCCAAATGCCAGCAAACTCACCTGAGAGCTTATGAGTTTTCAACGTGGGATGGAACGGGTCTTCGACGAGTTGTTCCAGGGTTTCCTCCATCAGGGGGCGCAGTTGAGGGTTTTGGCGCACCATACGCTTAAAAGCACGCAGAGATTTTGGACTCCATGCGAGCTGTCTCAAGCATCCAACTCCACTAGAAAGTCTTTTACAGAGCCGTACTTAATGCTACCGTTTGCAATGTCGTGGTGAACGTCTTGAACTTCGTCCAGAAGTTGTTGCCTCTGTTGCCTTTGCAGCCGCTTCGCCAAAATCTCTAGCAACAATTGACGCTCTTCTAGCGATAACGCTTCTGCCATCTCGATCGCCTGCTGAAGTCGAGAGGTTCGTAGGGCATCTGTCATGGACTTAGCTCAATTGAATGCAGATGATCACTTCAATCATAATGGCTGATGCTGGCGATCGCCCCTCAGCTCTAATAAAACGTGGAGCGATCGCCCTTCTAATGACAGTCAATTAAGGTGCGATCCGTTGTCTGCCAAATAATTTAATCAGAGCGCTGTGTGCATTAGACAGGCTATGCCGACGCGGGTTTAGTTTGGAGAGGCGATCAATTCGACTCTAGTTGCCCTCGATCGCGGCGAATTAAATATTCAAGAAGCTGCTCTGTCCGTTCATTGCTAGCTGTGAGGCGTTCGTTGCTAGCTGTGAGGCGTTCAATGGCTGCATCCGTGTGTTGTTGAAACACCTGCAAAGCAGCCTCGGTTCGCAGTTGGGACATCTGCAATGCTGCTGTGCCATCTCGTAGGGCTGCAATGCCTTCGCTGTTGCGGCGACTGACTTCGATCAAAACAGCAATGTCTTCTGAGTTTTTGCCGACTGCCTGAAGGATAAGGTTGGCGGTTAGTTGAAGGTCAACAATCTGACCTTCGGTACGATCGACTCTTTGAGACAAGTCGTTGGATTGAGTCATGGCGTTAGTTCTGCAACTGCTTACAGTTTAAGCGTTGGCGGAGCCTGTGCAAAGCACGTATCGCACCCTCTCCTCCCAATCACAACCACCCTTGCTTGCAAAAATGCTCTTTCCTCCCAAAATAAAACGCGATCGCGCCTCAGCAGCCAACCGATGTAGCGCTATCGCCCTTCTCATGACAGTCAAGCAAGGTGCGATCGCCTAAGCCAACGGTGAAAAGCGATCGCACCTCGACAGTCAATAAACGTGGAGCGATCGCTCTGCTAATGACAGCCAAGCAAGGTGCGATCGCTTAGACTAATGATAAAAGTCGATCATACCTCAGAGGTCAACATATGTGGGGCGATCATCGCTGCAAATCAAACCCAAACATTGAATATTGAGTTCTAGAATTAGCTAGTAATAAGTAACAGATGATGTTTAGATTTTTGGTGGTAAGCGTCCCAACATCCATTCAAAGTTAGGAGTGTCACAACGAATGCCTTGAACTACAGGAGCACCGTTATCCATAGAACCACCTAGTACATTTAGGCACTGCCCTGTTTGCTCATTGACAATGTGATAGTAACCATTGGTAAGTCGACGAAGATACCAATTAAAGTTACGAGTGTAACAACGCTCACCCTGGACTACAGGAGCACCGTTCGCTGTGGAACCACCTAGTACATTCAGGCACTGATTGCTGTGTCTAACTATAATATGGTAAGCACTTGACCCAGCTATTTGATTAAAACGCCACATAAAATTAGGGGTGTCACAACGGCTACCTTGTGTTGCACGAGCACCATTGTCATAAGAGCCGCCTAAGATATTTAAACACCCATCTGAGTGTCTTGCTACAATGACATACCACGAATTTTGATCGACATCAGCAATGTCAGCACTGAGAGCAATTTTACTTGTCAGAAAAGTTAAAATTAAGCTCACTGTAGCGAACTTTGTAATATGGAGAACGTTTTTAGAGAACAGCATGAGATTGAAATTCAGAAAAGTATTGAAGTGAATCTAATTTACATTGAGAAAGAATTTCAAATATTTTCTTGCGATCGCGAACACAATCTTGCTACATTTCGCGAAATTGCCTCCGTGAAACCTCGGTTTAACGGTGATGGCAAAAACAAGCTGCGTTTTATAATCGGGAGACTCGGCAGCAGATTCTATAGCGATCTGGGCGATCGTCCATCCGACCAAAACTATGAAAACCACGATCGAAATTGACGATACCCTGGTCATTGATGCTCTTAAAGCGACCGGGCTGACTGCTCAACATGAAGTCGTCGAGCTTGCTCTGAAAACCCTGATTCAGCTCAAAGGGCAGGAAGCCATCAAAGCCCTTCGGGGACAACTTCCCTGGGATGGCAACCTAGAGTCAATGAGAACCAATCTATGATTCTGGTAGATTCCAGTGTGTAAATTGCTACGTTCTGTATTGCAGAAAACCACACTCTATTGTTCTCAGATCAAGACTTCATCCCCTTTGTTCAGCATTTAAGCTTGAAAGCAGTCATTCTGAACCCATAGCAGATTCCCATGCCGTCCCCCTTCCCTGGAATGGACCCCTATCTAGAGCGCCCAAGCGCTTGGTCTAACGTGCATCATCGCCTGATTACCGCGATCGCTGATGACCTCGCCCCGCAAGTGCTACCGAAGTATCAAGTTTTAGTCGAAGAACGCATTTATCAGGTCGAAACCCAGGACTCGATCCTAGTGGGTGCGCCCGATGTTCTCGTGCAGCAACTGCGTCCCGATACAGAAGCTAATGCCGTGGCAATTGCCACCCCCTCTGCTGAACCGCTATCCGTCACCCTCACGATTCCAGAAACCGTGCGCCAAGGGTATCTAGAAGTCCGTGAGATTGCCACAGGACAGGTGATCACCGTGATAGAAGTCCTCTCTCCCGTCAACAAACGACCTGGCAAAGGACGGCTGGACTACGAAAACAAACGAGCCATGATCTTGAGCAGTTCCAGCAATTTTGTAGAGATTGATTTGCTGCGTCAGGGTCAACCGCTACCGATTCAGGAGAATTTCGCCCGATCGCACTATCGGATTCTGGTCAGTCCAGAGGAAAAACGCCCCCAAGCTGACCTCTATGCGTTTAATTTGACCGATCTCATTCCCTGCTTTGCCTTGCCGTTGCGATCGGGCGATCGCCTGCCAACCGTCAACCTGCGACAGTTATTGGATGGGATTTACGATCGCTCCGGCTATGGCTTCGTGATTGACTATGCTCAACCTACCGTACCGCCTTTGTCAGAAGGTGATGCAGCATGGGTCAACGAATGGGTGAGAACCCATCGCGCGGACTAGACGCGGAGCCAGACAGCTTCTTGCTGAATGGATCAGATTCTTGTAGACGCGATCGAACGCGAAGTTACGACCGCCATCCTTTCCAAGCTTCATCTCAGAAAATCCTCTCTCATCGTCTTAACGAAGCCGCGATCGCAAAAGATTGTACGTTTCTCAATCGTTCGATCGGGTAAAACTTGTTTGCCTGAAAGCTAGAGGATGAGCAGGTTGGGCTATGCTAGAGCCATATTACATGGGGTGAAATGTGAATGGCTAAACCCCTAACTCAGACGACAGCGGCTCCCAATGATCTGCCGCCTCAGTTTCCCGACCACACACAACTCCCAGAGTCGGACGGTTCGTTTGTGAAGAATTTTCAGGAGCATCCCCAATCTTTAATCTTGACGGACTCGATCGCAACCACTCTGGAGCGAATTCATCCAGATGGGCAATATGCGATCGGGCAAGACTGCGGCATTTACTGGCGCGAAACGGAGCCACCTGAAAAAGGAGCGGAAGCACCGGACTGGTTTTATGTGCCCAACGTTCCGCCCAGACTAAAAGGGGAAATTCGGCGATCGTATGTATTGTGGCGAGAGTTTATTGCCCCGACGATCGCGCTAGAGTTTGCCTCTGGCGACGGCAGCGAAGAACACGATCAAACCCCGCTTTCTTATTCTGGTGACAGTGGAATAATTAGACCTGGCAAATTTTGGGTCTATGAGCGAATTGTGCGGATTCCTTTCTATGGCATCTTCTTGATTAACAGCGGTGAGTTAGAGATGTATGAACTAGTTGGTGGGCAATATCAACGAATGACTGCGAACAATCGTGGACATTACCCGATCGCGCCAATGGAAGTGGAAATTGGAGTTTGGGAAGGAGCTTATCAGAATCAAAATCAATGCTGGTTGCGCTGGTGGAGTTTGCAAGGCGATTTACTCCTGATCGG
>JBBSHC010000057.1:0-9910 GCA_038253425.1 Leptolyngbyales cyanobacterium
CGCACGTTCTCCCGCATGGACGAAGCCGAATTCAAAGCGGTAGATATCCACGAAGGCATTGATAGCACCCTGATGATCTTGCAAAGTCGCCTCAAAGCCAAACAGCTCCGTACTAAGGATGGAGAATGTTCGCAACCCACGATCGAAGTTGTTAAGGACTACAGTGAGTTGCCACTTGTAGAGTGTTATGCCGGACAGCTCAATCAAGTGTTTATGAATATTCTTAGCAATGCGATCGATGCTTTAGATGAGCGCGATAGCCAGCGCGATCTTCAGGACATGGCACAAAATCCCAGCACCATTCGTATTTACACACAGATGCCCGATCGCGATCGCATCAGGGTGGGTATTGTAGATAACGGCTCCGGTATCTCTGAAGCTGTTTGCCAGCGCTTGTTCGACCCCTTTTTTACGACCAAGCCAGTGGGCAAAGGCACCGGAATGGGTTTGTCCATTAGCTATCAAATCATCACAGAGCGTCACAACGGGTCATTGCAATGCTCCTCATCTCCTGGTCAAGGTGCTGAATTTGTCATTGACATTCCCTTACGGCAAATGGTGCAGTAGCACAATGACATGAAAGCCGTTAAGCAGAGGGTGCGGGATGCTGACATTTCACGCTTTTTAGCAAACCCGCTGTAACCTCACAATTTTGGTAGCCGAACAGTCTGAATGCTCAGAGCCTAAATTTTTGTCATCCTTGCAGCCAACGCTTGATTGTTCACGTAGAACTTAAGCAGAACGGTGTCTGTTGGACCGTAGCTTGAGCCACATTGAGAGGCCCGTCACCGCTAAAACAATCAGACCCAGGGCGTTAAGAAAGGGATAAATGACTTCCAGATTTAAACTGCCGAAGTGTCCCTTGTGTAGATTGAGCAACCAATCGCCCTCCTCCCCTTGACCTGCTAAATCAAGCATCTGGTAAAAAGTGCCAGTAATGGCTGTCAGTAGCAGTGGTAGCAGCATAAACGGCGCTAAGAGGCGGTGTAGTTGACGCACAGATTGACGATCGCGAGTTTTAGGCGTTGTCATAACAATTCTTGTTCAAAACAAAACAATCATAGTGAGACTTTAAGTTATTCGTCATCATTTAGCTTTGAGAACCTGTCTTTGGTCGGTCTATGGCTCAGTGACGGATCGCTTCATACCCTCCTTGAAACTGCATTGGGCGTCTGAACTGAATCTCGAAGTTTGGGCATACTAAGATTGACGGACTTAAAGCGAGTCGCCATCTCTTGTTGTTACTAACCCCCCTTATCTCAGACAGTCCTACGATAGATACTCCTGCTATCATTTTAGCAAAAATGAGTACAAATACTGGTTCGGTTCAAACTAACGCGCCACTGGTTCTCATTGCAGATGATGATAAATTCATGCGGATTCAGATTAGCCACGCTATGAAACAAGAGGGCTACCGCGTTGAAGTCGTCGAAGATGGAGAGCAGTGCCTCGTTGCTTATGCCCATTTGCAGCCAGACATAGTGCTACTTGATGTCAGAATGCCTGTAATGGATGGCTTTACCTGCTGTGCTCGCTTACAAGCATTGCCAGACGCTGAGTTTACCCCCGTTTTACTCATCACCGGTCTCGAAGATCAAGGCTCCGTTGATTTAGCCTTTGAGTCGGGAGCCGCAGATTACGTAACGAAACCCATTCATTGGGCTGTTCTACGGCAACGGGTGCGTCGTCTAATCAAACAGAGCGCCCAATCACGTCAGATCACCGCTTTACTTAAAAAGGTGGAGCAGGCTAATGATGAACTGCAACGGTTGGTAGCGATCGACGGTCTCACTCAAATTGCCAATCGTCGTCGCTTTGACGAATACTTAGATCAGGAATGGCGACGCTTAGCGCGAGAACGGGCACCCTTAGCGCTCATTCTGTGTGATATCGATTTTTTCAAGCTCTACAATGACAGCTATGGGCATCAGGCGGGAGACTACTGCTTGCAAGAAATTGCGAAAGCCATGAGCATTGCTACAAAACGTCCGGCAGACTTAGTGGCACGTTATGGCGGCGAGGAATTTGCCATCATTTTGCCCCATACAGAAGCAGAGGGTGCTGTGCAACTGGCAGAAACGATTCGCGCTATAGTGCATGAGTTGAGAACGGTGTATTTGAATCCGCGATCGCAAACACCGCTAACGCTGAGCTTTGGTGTTGCCAGTACTATTCCCACAGCACAGATGACTCCGGCGATGCTAATCAACACCGCCGATAAAGCACTTTATCAAGCCAAAGCAGACGGGCGCGATCGCGTAACTGTCAATTTAGAGATGGTCTCTTCAAAAACCATCTGACCGCAACCGTCTATCTTTAAGCACTTTCAAGCGGGGTTTAAGGTGCAGGAGCACGAAGAATAACCCGTTTCAATTTGAATTGTCGCGTGGGCGATCCCAAAATGGGTTTGCAGCGACTCACACACCTGCACCAAAAAAGCATCACCAGGATGTCCATCAGGCATCACCAAATGCACGGTGAGAGCTGTTTCAGTAGTACTCATGCCCCAAATGTGCAAATCATGCACCTGCTCAACGCCGGAGCGTTCCGCTAGATATGCTGCCACAGCGCGTTCATCAATTTTTTCGGGTACCGCATCGATCGCCAGATTAAACGAATCCTTCAAAAGTTGCCAGGTGCCGCCAATAATCAAAACGCTGATGACCAGACTAAAGGCAGGGTCTAGCCACGTCCAATGGGTTGTGAGAATGCCGATGCCAGCGAGGACAACGCCAAACGAAACCACCGCATCTGCTGCCATGTGCATAAACGCAGCGCGAATATTTAAGTCATGTTGGCGACCTGACATAAACATCAGTGCCGTAATCGTGTTAATCACAATGCCGATCGCTGCCACGACAATAATGGTACCCCCCTGAATATCGCCCGGTTGGCTAAACCGTTGAATCGCTTCCCAGGCAAGACTACCAGTGACAATCATCAAAAAAATTGCGTTTAAGAACGCTGCCAAAATGGACGATCGCCGCCAGCCATAGGTGTAGCGCTGGGACGGCTGACGGCGCGCCAGCACACTTGCGACCCAAGCCAACACCAGCCCTAGCACATCGCTCAAGTTATGCCCCGCATCTGCCAGCAGCGCTACCGAATGCGCGAGTAAACCAAACCCAACCTCGACACAAACAAAGCCCAAGTTTAGCGCCAGCGCGATCGCAAACACGCGATTGTAATGAGCAGGCGCATGGTGATGACCGTGATTTGCATGATTGTGCTCGCCGTGGTGATGATGGTCATGCCCAGCGTGGTGATGTGTCATAGTGACGACTGCCTGAATGCTACATGGGTCTCACGGTGTCGAACGTGCTTCAAGCACAAGGATTGCCGACTTCCCGTATTTTAATGCCGTCCCTGTAAACCCATCACGCCTGACTCGCAGAGAGAAACTATCAACGTGCCGCTGAAACTCATACTAGCCCACCACCATACCTGTAAACGGGGTACCCCAAAACTCCCAGTTTTCTTTGTTGAACGGCGATCGCCACTGGTGAATCAGCGCTGACTCTAACCGCTGTCGATCGCGCGTTTGATGGGGTGCCTGCGACCAAAAAGCGATCCCAAGCGTGGTTTCAAGCTGGTGTTGGTAATGCACCTGCCGATAGTTGAGTAAGTACCGCTTACAGTCGTGTTCGCCTTTCCAGCGTTGACCAGACTTGACCGTTTCGCCTACGTATAGCAAAACTGGCAATGTATAATCAATAACAAAGTAGAGAGCAGCCACGCCTTCATCTGCTTTCCAGCGCCAAAACTCTGTATTTTGCTGTGGCAGACTAAAGGGATCAAGGCGATCGAAGTCAGTGTCAGGCTGAGCAGTCGTCCCCTTGAATAAAACACCTTGCTCTAGCGGTGCAATCTTCTTAACCTGTTGCTGATAGCAATAAACATGCTGCTTCCAAGCGTGTAACGCCTCGCAGCCGATTTTTAATTGTTCCGGTTGTTTAGTAGCGTAGCCTAAATCCTTTTGTTCGGCGACCGAGAACAGCGAGAGTTGCTTGCGACTCCTTGCCAAGCCGACCTCCACTTGTAGCGTTTCCACCATTAAGGGTACGCTATATGCGTGAAGACAGCTAGATAAATTACGGTAGTTTCAACTGCAAGTAGACTTGCAAATCAGCTAACTACTGAAGTAGAGCGCGCCAGTGGGTTGCTTCTGTGACCTGTGTCGTTACAGTTTTGAGTTTCAAACTAGCTTGCAATGCCTCTGGGCACCCCTTCCAGCGCTTCTTGCTCCGTTTCAAAAATCTCGAATACCGAGTCCATCATCGTTACTTCAAAGACAAGTTTCGCTTCAGGATGCACATTGCAAATGCGAAAGCTGCCGCGCACTTTATCAGCATCGCGCATTCCCGCTACTAGAGATGTCAGTCCAGAACTATCGATAAAGTTAACCTGACCCAGGTTGACAACAACGTGGCGACTGAGCTTGGAAATGCACTCCTGAAGCTTTAAGCGAAATTGCCAAGCGGTTGTAATGTCGAGTCGTCCGGTTGGAGTCAAAACGATGACGGTTGTACCATCTTGAGTGGTGTGGGTCTTTTGCTCCATGTGAATTGCTTTCTGCTCCATAAGGATCGCCTACCCTCTCCTAAGAATGGTGGATGTACGGGATGATTTTAACTGAAGATCCGCGCTGCACTGCAATCATGTGAAACTGTGACAAACTATAGCCTAATTGCGCTCAGTTTCGCCAAGAATCAATAACTCAAGGCGATCGCCAGTCTGGTCAAATCGATTTTGTTCTACAAAGAACTCAATGCGGCCCCGCTTAGTTTCGACAACTTTCCCAAAATTGCAACATTCTTGCTGAAGATTTACCTTACCAGTCAGTCTAGCTTAGTCTGCCTAAGTTGGCAGCGCCCAATTTACCCAGTCTTGTGGTTTCAAGAACGTCTCATAAAGAGCGGCTTCGGGAGTATTGGGTTCTGGGGTGTAGCCATATTCCCACCGTACTAACGGCGGTAGAGACATGAGAATAGACTCGGTGCGCCCATTGGTCTGCAAGCCAAAAATAGTGCCGCGATCGTACACCAGGTTGAATTCGACATAGCGACCGCGCCGATAAAGCTGAAAGTTGCGTTCACGTTCGCCATACTCGTGCGATCGTCGTCGTTCTACGAGCGGCAAGTAAGCAGGTAAAAACGCATTGCCGCAGCTCTGGATCAAGCCGAACAAGTCTTCCCAGGTGCGACCCGCTACAGGACCAACCGCCTGACTGTGCTGCGCGACCGGGGTGTCGCTTTGAGAGCCAGGGTAAGCGATCGGGTAAAGCACACCCTGAACATCCTGGTAGTCAAAGAAAATGCCGCCAACGCCACGCGTTTCCTGACGATGCTTGAGGTAAAAATATTCGTCACACCAGAGTTTAAACGTTGGGTAGTACTCTGGGTGGTGCGTATCGCAGGCTTGCTTGAGCGTCTGATGGAAGTGAACAACATCCTCAGCAAAGGGGTAGTAAGGCGTCAAATCAATACCGCCACCAAACCACCAAACGGGACCCGCTTCAAAGTAACGGTAGTTAAGATGCACGGTAGGAATGTAAGGATTGCGGGGGTGCAATACCATTGATGTACCCGTGGCGTAGAATTCGTATCCTCTGGCTTCTGGTCGCTGCACTAAAATCGATGGCGGCAAGTCTTTCCCCCACACTTCAGAGAAACCAACGCCGCCCTGTTCTAAAATGCCGCCTTCACGCATCACGCGCGATCGACCACCGCCACCTTCCTCTCGTACCCAGCTATCTTCCTGGAAGGTTCCCTTTCCATCAATTTCCTCTAATCCCTGGCAAATCTTATCTTGCAAGCCGCGTAGAAACTGGCTCACTCGCTGTCGCGAGTCCTGAGGAGGAAGAGTGGTGGATACAGCCGTCTCAGATGTGGAAAAGGCAGTCATAGTCAAACGTAGTTGCTCTAAATGCTTTCTTAGCCTAGCGTGAATTGTACCGACAACCAAGCGAGGTGGGGATCTGTGAATAAACGTAACGCTAAAGGGGAAGGGAGAGGGAAGCTTTGAGTTTTGAGTGAATGCTTTTACCTGTATCTCTCAGCCTTTAGCCTTTAACCTTCTAAGCACAACCCTCACGTCACCAACCGCTCCAAATATCGTTCGATGAGTAAAATCGCTACGATGTCGTCGATCGGACGAGAAATAGTGCGAAACGATTGCGGGATCAGGCGTACAAGACCGTTAGCAGGATACATTTTCCAGTAGCGATCGCGGGCTTCCAGGCTGCTGTGGCGTTCGTCTACCATGATGATTCGCAGGGGTTCTGCTAATTCCTGAGTGAGTTTATGCTTCCAATCTTTAGCGGTGGTTTGATCGCCCATGACCAATAACGAAATGGGAAACTGCTGGCGTAAGGTTTGAATGGTAGCGATCGCCGCTTCTGCCGCAATCACTTGATGGTAGCGGAGCGTTCGGTCTACTCCAAGCACTGCCAGCCCACACTTGCGCCGACCTGGGTCGAATCCCAAGATAACAGGCTGATTAGAGTCAGAGGGGGAAAAGGATCCGGCTTGCATGGAATCTCATTAAAGTTATGGACGTGGCTCACCTGTGGTTGGCGTGAGATTTTGGGTTCGCAGTAATACCTGTCCATTCTGAATCGCAATCAGCTCAATACTGAGCGGTCCAGCGGTATAGGTTACATTAGCGGCAACCGCTTTTAACTCGATCGTTTGCTTATACTGCTTTAACTGTTCAATAAAGGTAATTACATCCTGAATCCGCCCAACCTGAACAGAATCAGACAAGATGCCGAGGTTGCGCGCCCGAAAATTAGCGGCAGCAATCAACAAATTAATGCGCTGTTGAATCTGCTGCTCGGATACGGTTGATGGATTAAGTGATGTGCCTGCAATGACGTCCCCTGCTAAAAACACCACCCGATTTCGCACCGCATCGGCAAAAACCTGGATCGTCCGCTCACCGACAAGGTAATTAGCCCCCGCATAAATGCGGATCACGTAGTCCTGCCCATCGTCAATCTGACTAATTAGCTGCTCGACATCGGTGTTTGTAATTTGCACAACTCGTTCTGATGATCCCGGTCGTACCAGACGGACGGCAGTTTGGTTCGCATCGCGCAGCAGTTGATCAACTAATTGCTTGGCAGCAGCAGGTTTATCAGCACGTACCAGTGCGGAGGAGAGAATTTGTCCTCGCTGAATGACAACGCTGCCCGTGCGTAACCCCTGAGCGGTCATTTCTAGTTTTTGCACTTCTCGTGCCAGGTAATCTTGCTGCGTTTCTAGCTCCTTCAGACGAACCTCGCGCTGCTGAATAATTTGGTCTCTTGCTTTAATTTCCTGGTTGCGCTGACCGATGACGCGATCGCGCTCAGCCTGTAACTGACCAATTTCAGACCGGAGTCGGAGCGCTTGTTGAGACACATTAGACAACTGCCCCTGAGTGCGACTGAGGGCTGTTTGGGTACGGGCTGTTTCTGCCTGAGCGTGAGACCGTTCGGCAATCGCTCCCTGCAATGAACGATTAGTCTCAGCCAACTGCTGCTTTGCCGCTTCTCGATCGGAGCGCGATTTTGTTAGTTCGCTCTCAACCTGTCCTTTCTGATTTCTAGCTTGATCCAACTCAGTGCGACTTTGCCTGAGCTTGCGCTGAATGGTACTGAGTTCAAAAACGCCCGTTCGCAGTTGATCGCTCGCTGCAAACAAAATGCCCAGTGTAGAGGCTGAAATGAGGGTGCCTGTAAAAATGGTGACTAGCGTTGCGGTTCGTCTGGGGCGCAACTTGAACAGACTGAGACGTGCTTTACCAACACGAGTGCCGATGCGATCGCCCAACGTGGCAATGACCGCACCCAGTATCAGCACTGCCAAAACTAGAATTTCACCGCCAGACAACATTTACACTCCCCACGCCCTGCCTCTCAAAGCCTTGGCAGACTATTGGGGCAAACTCACATACAGCCTATCTTATGTCCTTAAACTTTGTACTGCGTTGCCAGGTTTGTCGCTACGAGAGGAGAGGTACTGTTCTACGTAAACTGCTGACTCAGAGTAACTGGATTATGCACCGTGATCTTCTTCTTGTGAATCGAGATCATTTTGTCTTGCCGGAGATCGCCCAGTAAGCGCGTAACGGTCACACGCGTGGAGCCGATCGCTTCTGCGATCGCCTGGTGCGAAAGTTTGAGGTCGATCGTAATACCGTCGTTGGTCGGCACGCCAAAATCACGGCACAGAATGAGCAAAAAGCTAACCAACCGAGATCCCATATCCCGGTGTGCCAGTGTTTCAATCATCATTTCAGTTTGCAGAATACGTGAAGACAGACCCCGCAGCAAGATCATGGATAGCTCAGGGTTGTCTTTCAGCGCTTTCTCGACCTGTTCAATAGGCACCGAAAGCAACTCAACGGGTGTGAAGGCAACGGCATGGTAAAAGCGATCGGACTTGTGCCCTGTGATGAGTGATAGCACTCCAAACACGCTGTTCTCGCGCAAGAGGGCGACGGTAATCTCCTCACCCGCTTCGTAGACTCTGGAAAGCTTGACTGCCCCTCGAACCAAAAAATAGACGCGTTCCGCCGGATCGCCTGGAAAGAAAATGGTTTTGCCCCGTTCAAATGTTTCGACAATCGGTGGAAATGCTCCACCGCCCATCTGACGAAATACGGATGCCAGTGGTCTATCTTGCGTCACTACCATATCCCCTTACCTGGTGCCCGAAACTGCTCAGCCCACTACAAACGAACCCAGCCAACAAAGAGTTTGTAACTTAGAACACTTAAACCCACTCCAGTCTGCTTTTTTGTGCCTGATGTTACACAATCCTTTTGTCATCGCTAATATTCAACCCTCAACAAGGCTTGTCAGTAGCGGAATCCAGCGAGCGGGTCAGAATGCACAAAGCCTGTAAATCACCTGCTTCAAATTACTCCAACTACAGCAAAATGGCTCAGTAAATTCAGCGAGTTCAGTTTTATGGCGTTAGCTTCCAAGATGGGCGTTAGCTTCAGAGCCTTAACCCGACCAGGCACTGACTAATTGATTGCTTTGATTAGAACTACGGTTACTGGTCAAGACGCTAAAAATATTTGTACTTTTTCAACTCCCGTCGATGCCATGAAACGATGCAACCGACCAGTATGTCCTAATGTGCGTTCTTTTGTACCTCGTCTTTAGAGTATCCTCATAGTTGCTCTTGAAGATGGATTGTTATGTTAGATCTGACCGGAAAAAATGCCCTTGTAACTGGCATTGCCAACAATCGCTCGATCGCCTGGGGTATTGCCCAACAGCTTCATAAAGCAGGCGCAAATATTGGTATTACCTACCTCCCCGATGACAAAGGTCGATTTGAAAAAAAGGTTGCAGAACTAGTGGAACCCTTGCAACCCAGCCTCTTTGTACCCTGCAATGTGCAAGACGATGCTCAAGTAGAGGCAACCTTTGAAACGGTAAGAGAGAAGTGGGGCAAATTAGACATCCTCATTCATTGCCTTGCCTTTGCTAATAAAGAAGATCTAACTGGAAACTTTGTAAACACTTCGCGTGATGGCTTTGCCACTGCTCTAGATATCAGCGCCTATTCGCTAGTACGGTTAGCTGCTGCCGCAAAACCGTTGATGACCGATGGTGGTAGTATTCTCACCTTGACCTATCTGGGCGGTGTACGCGTCATTCCCAACTACAACGTGATGGGCATTGCCAAAGCCGCCTTAGAGATGAATGTGCGCTATCTAGCCGCTGATTTGGGTCCTCACAACATCCGGGTAAACGCCATTTCTGCGGGTCCTATTCGTACGCTTGCGTCTTCAGCCGTTGGTGGCATTCTGGATATGATTCATCATGTGGAAGCGGTGGCACCGTTACGCCGGACGGTTACCCAGATTGAAGTGGGCAACGCAGCGACGTTTCTTTGCAGCGATTTGGCAA
>JBBSHC010000058.1:0-9864 GCA_038253425.1 Leptolyngbyales cyanobacterium
AAAAATGCGAGGATACGCTTCAGACCAGGTAATACAGAGGTAAGGATACTTTTTGTCGTCTTTCAATAGCACATTGAAATGAGGCTGGTGCTGTTTGACCAGATTCGCTTCCAGCGCCAGGGCTTCTGCTTCGGTATCAGTGACGATGAATTCGATTTCCGCGACCTGCTTCACCATCAGCGCAATGCGCGGACTTAGCCCCTGATTATCGCGAAAGTAAGAACGAACCCGCGATCGCAGCTTTTTGGACTTACCAATGTAAAGAATGTGATCGTTGGCATCCCGCATGTAGTAGACACCCGGTTCGGCTGGAATCTCTTTGAGGCGGTTTTCCAGGCGCTCCGGATCTTTGACCAACGGCAAACTTTTGGTGGATGTCACAGCGCAAAAATGGAGTGAATTGAGCTTCATCTCAATTTTAAACGAATCTGTTAAGTCTTCAAATGCGCTTAGGTTGATCGTCTCCGTAATTGCTAGGATAGAGATGTATTTAATTAAACATCTAGGTACCGAAGTTTTAGCCATGACGCTTGATGAGTTTGAAGCCCAAACCAGAGAGGAACTGGAACAGACCCTCAACCAGCTTCAAGCAGCGACGTTGTTAGCCGCTCAGCTTGAAACACGCATTTCTCAGACTGGCAGAACTGTTCAGGCACTGAGCCAGCGCATTGAAACGTTCGTAACTGAGCAGAGAAATCAGTAACGTTATAAAAGGATAAAAGGGTGCATCGCTTTCTTTGACTTAGGGTAAAACCTGCAAAGGTAATCGCGTCATCGGGATACCGCTCCTAAACGATGAACCGTTTCCAACACCGTGTTTTCATAGCGGTTGCATAGTGAGATTTAAAGTTGGGGTTTGAGCATTAAGTAAACAATTAATCGAGCGTGCGATGCTTGAGTTCGTCATCGATCGCCCGCTGGATCTGCGGCAGAAGCACTGGTTTAACGAGATACTGGCGAGCACCCAGGCTCATGGCACGCTGTCGATCGGACTGGAAGGCAAAGGCTGAAATAACAATAATTGGAATCTCTGACCACTCCGATGCTCTTTGAACCTGCTCCAATAGCGTAAAACCATCAACATCGGGCAGCTTTAGATCGAGCAAAATCAGGTGAGGTCGAAACTGCCTCATCATTTGAGCAAAGTTCAAGCCGCTTGAAAGAACTTGAACACAGTAGCCACAGTGCCACAGAAAGTCACTCATCAGTTGCCGACTGACATCATTATCTTCAATTAACAAAATCCGAATGCTGGAATTTAAGTTAGACACAAGCGCAGCGATCGGTATACACATAGCTGTAGCCTATCGGTAAGTGGTAGTTCTAAAGCATTCTTGAACCTAAAGCATTCTTAAAACGAGAGGCTTTGTGAAACAAGTCTCCTACGCAAAAATTCTGTTCACACTCCAGCTAGGAGCACTATCGAATCCATTTGAGAGCTAAGCCTCTTACGACTAGCTGGGCTTTCTCATTTTTGGTAGCAAACGGTCTTGTTGAGCAGGTTCTACCGCTAAATTGATGAATGACGGCTTATTTCAAAGCCAAGCATCCTAAAAGAAGCTGTCAAATGGTTCTGTACGTGCTTCCCAGTCTTTCAGAGTAACGAAGCAAGCTGAGCCAGATGCACCCATGCATCGCGATCTCATCACAGATGTTTGCCCTCTAACTTATCGCTATAAGCCGACTTTAAACGAGTTGGAAATAGATGCAGATTGCTAGATTTATATGATTTGACGGCTCCAGTCTGCGATCCAGATCACTAATATTAACGTTCTTAAAATCACCTATAAGTCCACACAGTCGATTTGTTACTCCACTGACAAAGAGGCTCCGCGCGCAATGCCGTACTCACGACGACAGCCACCCTCAAGCGCCTTCTTGACTTCTGAGCACCTGTTTTTACCGCTTAAGCAAGACTTCCGATCGCACTGGAGCTTTGAGCACTCCTGACGGGCTCAAAGCTCCAGTCGATCGCCTGAACAGGGGCAACAGTTTTTGAAGAAGTATAACGATCGTTAAGCTTACGCTCAGAAAGACGACAATTTTTACTGGCATCTCTCATAAGACGTCATCAGACCCCAAGCGCTTTAGCAGAAAGGATTTGAGCGTTTCCGACACCAAAAGCGATTAGTTTACCGAGAGGATCTGTAACAATCGCTTTACAAAGCCAGGTAACTCCGCTATATTGTTTGTAGCGACTGGTTGACAGTCCTTTATGTCCATTCACACGCAATTATCTCACCATGACGACAACCTTACAGAGACGCGAGAGCGCCAACGTATGGGAGCAGTTTTGCAACTGGGTCACCAGCACCGACAACCGCCTGTATGTAGGTTGGTTCGGCGTCTTGATGATTCCTACCCTGCTGACTGCCACCATCTGCTTCATCATCGCCTTCATTGCTGCTCCTCCTGTAGACATTGATGGCATCCGTGAACCCGTTGCTGGCTCGTTGATGTACGGCAACAACATCATCTCTGGGGCGGTTGTGCCCTCCTCCAACGCGATTGGCTTACACTTCTACCCCATTTGGGAAGCTGCCTCCTTAGACGAGTGGCTGTACAACGGTGGACCGTACCAGTTGGTTGTTTTCCACTTCCTGATTGGCATCTTTGCTTACATGGGACGTGAGTGGGAACTGTCCTACCGCCTCGGTATGCGCCCCTGGATCTGCGTGGCTTACTCCGCTCCAGTCGCAGCAGCCACCGCCGTGTTCCTCATCTATCCGATCGGACAAGGCTCCTTCTCCGACGGCATGCCTCTGGGTATCTCCGGTACCTTCAACTTCATGTTCGTGTTCCAGGCTGAGCACAACATCCTGATGCACCCCTTCCACATGCTGGGTGTGGCTGGCGTCTTCGGTGGCAGCTTATTCAGTGCGATGCACGGTTCACTCGTGACCTCCTCCCTCGTGCGTGAGACCAGCGAGAACGAATCAGCGAATGCTGGTTACAAGTTTGGTCAAGAAGAAGAGACCTACAACATCGTGGCAGCGCACGGCTACTTCGGTCGGTTGATCTTCCAATACGCCAGCTTTAACAACTCTCGTTCCTTGCACTTCTTCTTGGGTGCATGGCCGGTCATCGGCATCTGGTTCACCGCGTTGGGCATCAGCACGATGGCGTTCAACCTGAATGGCTTCAACTTCAACCAGAGCATCATCGACTCCCAAGGTCGTGTCGTCGGCACTTGGGCGGACATCTTGAACCGGGCGAATCTGGGGATGGAAGTGATGCACGAGCGCAACGCTCACAACTTCCCCCTCGACTTGGCAGCGGGTGAAGCGACGCCAGTAGCGCTCTCGGCTCCCAGCATCAACGGTTAGTCTCTAGCTGCCTGACAATCTGATTGCATGAAAAGCGCTCCCTCATATGAGGGAGCGCTTTTTGTATTCGGGAGAAGTCTGTGATGACAGCTATCACTGTCTCAATTTCTAGAAGCAATGTCTGGAAGGCGCGATCGACAGCTTGCCTAGAACCGTGATTTTTTGTATGTAAGGTCTTAACTTTCGGTAATAAGATGTGCCATGATGACGGCGGGAAACGCGAAATCAGCGAGTGCAAGTTATATGCTCATACAAGTTTAGCGCTTGAGTTTTACCCTCAAGAAAAGGCATGTTCAGAAAAAACCATTCAGCACCGCCCAAAACATTACCAACGTATATTGCGCCCAACAGCGAATTTCAAGGAACGCTCCATGTCGAAGGGGATCTTTTAGTCGATGGTGTGATTCACGGCACGATCGATGTTAGAGGCGATCTGCAAATTTCTGAAAGTGGTCTAGTGGAAGGGCCAGAGGTGCGCGCTAGAAATCTGACCGTGCATGGAGTGCTGAAAGCAAGGGTGCTAGTAGAGGGTCGTTTAACGCTTAGCCGCACCGCTCGGCTAGAAGGTGATGTGAATGCCAGCGCTCTCAGTGTTGAAGAGGGGGCGTTTTATGTTGGCTATATCGAGACGGGCGAGACGAAGGCGTTACCAGGTGGTCGAGGGCGACCAGAGTTGGCAGGTAGTGGGGATGCTTACAGCGGTTTCAGCGAATAATTGTACGCACCGATCGCGTCTTGGGATATGAGCGATCGAGCCAGGTGATGACATCAGTGAGCCGCAATCTAACGGTACGATGAGGACAGGCGCGGTACTCTGATCAGCTTGACTTAAATTTTGCCTTAAAAGTTTAATTAGGCTTGAGCACAGTTCTGCTCTGAGAAGGATACATTGTGTGAGCTTATGACGCTGACTCAAGTTTGGGGAGCGTTGGTCATCTTTATCATCTGTCCACTATTGGGCGGTCTACCCTTGATTGGCTGGATTACTGCTGCTTTGACGGGACGGCAAGTGACAAAAATGGGTACTGGCAACCTCAGTGTCTCAGCCGCTTTCTATCATGGGGGACGGGTAGTCGGTATATTCGCCGTTCTGTCTGAAGCGTTTAAGGGTATTGCAGCAGTTCTGTTAGCGCGGTCATTTTTCCCAGTCGATCCTGCCTGGGAGATGGTGGCATTGATGGCGCTGGTGATCGGACGTTATTGGTTTGGTAAGGGTGCAGGCACAACAAATGTGGTTTGGGGCTATGCGGCGCATGACCCGATCGCCGCTGGATTCGTCTTTCTCATTAGCAGCATCAGTTTTACGGTTTTGCGGGAGCGGCAGCAGGGACGGTTTAGCGTTCTGGTAATCTTTCCCCTCATTACCGCCTTGCGGCATCCTTTAGACCGTGACCTGATTGGAGCAACGATCATCCTGGCAGTTTTGCTGGGCTGGATTTATCAAAAAATTCCTGATGACCTGGATCTGCCCTCTGAAGCGGCGCAGCTCGACTCGCAGTCGACCTTCAAGTTTTTTCGTGGCGATCGTGCCCTCCGGTCTCTAGATCATCCCCTGCATGCTCGTAAAGTTGGGCAAAAGGCAGCAACGCTAGCACGTCTCAAGCGTCTGGGCTACCCCGTACCCATGGGTTGGGTACTGAGTCCGGGTGATGACCCAGAACCGTTACTAGAACGCTTGCAGCCATCGCCCAAGGCACCACTGGTCGTGAGATCGTCTGCGGTTGGAGAAGATACAGAAACGGCGTCTGCGGCAGGGCAGTATGAATCCATCTTGAGCATCGTGCGTCATGAACAATTGCTGCCAGCCATTTCCCGGTGCTTCGCTTCCTATAACGAGCCAAATGCTGTTCAGTATCGACGCGACCTGCACCTACGCGATGAAGCGATGTCGGTCATTATCCAAACGCAGATTCGAGGCGTGTTCTCGGGAGTAGCGTTTAGCCGTGATCCCGTTCTGCGCCAGGGTGATGCTGTGGCGATCGAAGCTTTACCGGGCAATGCTGCTCAGGTTGTGTCAGGGCAGGTGACACCCGAACGTTATCAGGTTAACGTGCCTGCGATCGCTTTCAAGCCAATGACACCGCACGATACCTCCAGTTGGTTGTTGCCGCCTGACTTAACGTTAGAAGTAAACGGCAGCGGCAACATCCCACCTCAGTTAATCCAGCAGGTTGCGTTCCTGGCACGGCACTTGGAAGCGCAGCATCAGGGCACTCCTCAGGATATGGAATGGAGCTATGACGGGCAAACACTCTGGCTCTTGCAAACGCGACCAATCACTACCCTTCTACCTATCTGGACGCGCAAGATTGCGGCTGAGGTCATTCCTGGCTTGATCCATCCCCTCACATGGTCAATCAACCGTCCGCTTACGTGTGGTGTCTGGGGTGATCTTTTCACGATCGTTTTAGGAGCACGCGCCAAGGGGTTGGACTTTAATGAAACCGCAACGCTGCATTATTCATCTGCCTATTTCAACGCCTCATTGCTAGGGCAGCTTTTTCGCCGGATGGGGTTACCGCCCGAAAGCCTGGAGTTTCTCACGCGCGGTGCAAAATTTAGCAAACCACCCCTGACCTCTACCCTTCGCAACCTACCGAGGCTTCTGCGCTTAGCCAGTCGAGAATTGAACTTAGAAAAGGACTTTCGGCGGGACAATCGTCGCCATTTTGCACCAGCATTAGCGGAGTTTGCCGACCAGCCTGCCGCCGAACTTGAACCGCTGACGCTTTTGGCACGGATCGATCGCACGCTCAATCTGCTTCAAACCGCAACTTACTACAGCATTTTGGCACCCCTGAGCGCTGCCCTACGAAAAGCCATCTTCAACGTCAAGGATGAGGCTTTAGACAACAGCGATACACCAGAAATTGCGGCACTGCGATCGCTACAAACCTTAGCCCATGCTGCCCAATCAGTGCTGGAAAAGCCCCAAGAGCCACGGAGCCGTGAGGACAGGGAGAATTTTCAATCAAATGTCTCGCTCTTCACATCGTTAGCGCAAACAGCCGAAGGGCGAGAAATCTTGACGCAATTTAATCAGTTGCTAGAGCAATACGGCTACCTGAGTGAAGTGGGCACGGATATTGCTGTGCCAACCTGGCGGGAAGATCCTCAACCGATACAAGACCTGTTCACTCAGTTTTGTCAAACGCTACCTACCCCGCTTGTGCAGACTCAACCGCGATCGGGGAAGTCTCGCCGAGTGCAACGTCGCATCACCTTGAAAGGACGTGTGACAGAAATTTATAGTCGCTTGTTAGCAGAACTGCGCTGGAGCTTTGTGGCGTTGGAGCAACATTGGTTGCAGTCAGGGTTCCTGGCAGAACCTGGGGACATCTTTTTTCTGGAGTTGGCGGAGGTTCAACAACTCGTGAAGTCAGAAGCGGAGGGAAGCCAGAAAGTAGAGCGCGATCGCATTCGGTCTTTGCTGGAGCAACGGCGATCGCGTTTAGAGCAAGACCGTCAACTTGAAGCCGTTCCCTTTTTGGTTTACGGAAATGCTCCACCGCCACCTAACTTCAGTTCCCAGTCCTGGCAGCCATCTCAAAAATTACAGGGCATTGGAGCTAGTCCGGGACAAGTAGAAGGCACTGTGAAAGTGATTCGCAATTTGGCAAATTTGCCAGAAATTGATCAACAGACCATTCTTGTTGTGCCGTACACAGATTCTGGTTGGGCACCGCTCCTGGCTAGAGCAGGTGGACTGATTGCAGAAGTGGGGGGACGGCTATCGCACGGAGCGATCGTCGCCCGCGAATACCGTATTCCTGCCGTGATGGATATTCCTCATGCCACGCAGCTACTGAAAAATGGTCAGCGCGTTCGTCTGGATGGTCAAACAGGAAGCGTAGAGATCTTGTAAGTTGATTCAGTCTTCATCCGCTTCCAATGCCGCTTGAGCAAGCCGATCATCTTCAAGTGTTTGAATCGCTAACAGCAATTCTTCCTCCTGAACTTCAAATTCATCTTCAGGAATTTCGCCCATGTCGAAGGCAAGTTGAAGCGCCAACAGTCGTTTACCCAAATTCTCTGTATCATCCAGTTCAGTGTCAGCCCGTTCCTGGATTTGTTCAGCGATCCAACCAAGTCCAGTAACAGGTGCAAAGAGGAGGCGGAGAAGCATGGCAGTGAAGAGAATGAAGGGCTGGGGTCGATGCAATTGGTAGGAACGGTGGAGCGATACAGCTAGTGTCTGTTGAAACTATTTTGTGGGCGGAAAATCCCGAAATAATCACCCTTTACTGATCCCAAATTTACAAGTTGGAAACTGACGAACTACGAATCCAGTCGATCGAGTTGGGCAAAGTTGAAGGGCGCAGTGAAGTTGTTGTAACGAATCTTCAAGCGACTGTCAAACTGAGCATCCAGGGCTTCTACTTGGGCGCTGAAAGCGGGTTCCGTATCCCACGCAATGAGATAGGCAGCGTTGTAAATCATCGATTCGGTCAGCACATCATTCTCAACACGATCGTCTGATAGAGGATTCAGTGCCTCTCGAAAGGTTTGGATGATCGCTTGCTTGCGCGTTTCCATTCCGCGCTCGATCGTTTGTCCGATCGAAACGACTTCATCCATGCTGAGGGTTTTGCCTTCCAGAGCGTCTCGTTTTTCCTTGAGGTCCTGGTTTTCTGCTAAAAGCAGTTGTAGTTCGCGATCGGCTTCCCAAAATACCTTCACGCTCACTTCTCGCCGTCCATTGAGGCGAGCAAACAAGTTCTCTAATCCCGACCCGTAGGGGTCAGTCAACTGCTTTGTGACGGTAGTCCAATCATCAATCACCAGCCCAAACTGAAGCGGCAGCAGCGTCCGGTAACCCGCTTCCATCGCCTGCTCTAACACCTTTTCGTGACCCAATAGATTCCGTCGGCTGGCTAAGTACCGTTCTTGCTGCGCCTCAGAATACAAAAACGTGAAACCATCTACAAGCTTTGTCTGTACAGGCTGTTTGTCTAGCCCTTCTAGATGCAAGTTTTGAGGACCTGGTGCAGGGAAAATGCCATAGAGATAAAGTCTGTTGGTCATAGAGGCGAATGCAGAATGGGTTGATGGGGGCGTCGATCGAGCCAGATTGAACCAGTAGTCTGTTAAGGATTTTTGAAGAGTTGAAAATACTCAGAAGTCAAACGGCTCAGTCATCTGAAGCGTCAAGTGAGCGTTTATAGACTTTCAACCTATGGGTCGCAGCAATGAAGATTTACAAGGGACATTCCTATAGTGCCCTTTCTGCGGTTGCGTTCTAACGCGCAGCGCTTTAAATCGGTTTTGCCGTTAGCACTAATTGAAGCTTGGCATGAATCAAATCGATGTTTGCCAATCCCAGTTCTACGTTGCCTTGCAGCACTACACCTGTATTGAGCAGGCGATCGAGGAGTTCCAAAATAGTTGGATTGGCAGTGGTTTCGCCAGGGTAGTAACCGCCTGCTTTGGGTAACAGCGTACCAATTTCACCGAGATCAACGTTCAAATCTGCTGGGTCGATTTCAAAGATGCCGCAGATCTCAACCACCTGCTCCTCCAGCTTTCGCAAACTTTCGGACGCTCGATCGAGGTCATCATCGTTCAATTCACCCGTTTCCATGCGGCGAATTACTTGGGCTTCCATCAGTTGGCGCACCAGTTCCACAACGGTAAGCAACAGGGGAGCCAACCCAGCATCTTTACTGGCTTTAGGCGATGTTGTTATGGCTTGAATCGGATGATCAGAAGCGGTCACTCAGTTTGCCAGGTATAGGTGCGTGCCTCTATTGTCCTCGATTTTTCGATCGACGATCTTGTTTCAAGTGACAAGTTTTACAGCGATGTTCAAATGTCTAAGCCACAGTCCGATGAGCAAAAAGCTGATCGCTGATCGCTGACCGCTAATCCAAAGCTGTGTTGTACTCAACTGAAAACCGCTGTAAGTGTTGATTACCAGAACGTCGGTTCTGATTACGCCGCTCAAGCAAACTTACAGCAATGTTCAAATGTATCAGCCAAAGTTTGATCAGCAAAAGGCTGAACTCTAAACACTGAAAGCTTACCCAACGCTGTGCTGCACCAAACTGAAAACCGCTGTAGCAACGAGAGCATTAACTCAAAACTCTTTAGAAAAGGATTCCAGCGATGAAGCTGACTCAGTTAAACCTGGAGATGTCGCCGATACAGGCTGATTTGCAGGTGGCAGACGCAGCGATCGCAGTTCGTTTTCCAGGCTTTCTACACGCTGTTGCAGTTGCCGATTTGCATCAATCAAACTTTGGGATTGGGCGCTGAAGTGAGGGTTATTTTCCCACCAGTTAATGCCCATTTCCTTCGCTTTATCGACAGACGCAATCAACAGGCGAATGCGGATATTGAGAAGTTCGGTAGTGGCAACGGAAACAGAAATGTCACCCGCAATCACAATACCTTTATCGAGTACACGTTCTAGAACGTCTGCTAACGATGAGCTTGAAGTTGATGTGCCGATCGCTCGCGCCGAATCTTTTGTGGACACGGGTGAACCAGAAACTACTTTAGTAGGAATTGCCGTTGTCATTATTTAGCCCTCCATTGA
>JBBSHC010000059.1:0-9855 GCA_038253425.1 Leptolyngbyales cyanobacterium
GAACTGCGTGCCGCCGTTTGCCAGAAATTTGAAGCGTACCTCATCGAAAAGCTTGGTCCACCTGCTGCTGAGTGGTTACGGCTTTATCTCCAGGGACGATCCCAAGAAGCGATCGCTGAATCACTGGGTATGCCCGTACGTCAAGTTTATCGCCTCCGCGAAAAAATCAACTATCATGCGGTGCGCGTCTTTGCGTCCAAAAGCCAACAAGAGTTAGTAACAGCCTGGTTAGGTAATTCGTCAAACTAAGAGTGGCAAGATATTCGTCCTGCTGCTTGCACTTGCCGTAGCTGCTTTGCTTGTTCTTTCTCAGCCTTGCCTTACTCAGATCTAATACAATTAAGCTAACCATGCTTTTAGCGTTGTAAAGGTAATAGCCTGACCATGCAAAACTGTTTGCTTTCGGTATGAAGTAATCATGTGAGCGAGGGATCGACGCAGATTTTGAAATAAGCTAAATTTCATACCCTTTAAATTTGATCCACCTAACGTATCAAGTTTGTAGGAACGAACGGTGTCGTTGATTGCGCGATCGTGAGTCAACTCTATATTTCAAAGGTGCAACAAGGCAGCATGATCGGCTCATAATGCATCACCACGTTATTAGAGCGTGACAGCCCCCTTTAGTTCTACGGTTAATTCAGCATCGCATGCATTTTTCTTCCGGTAGCTTCAAGGGTCAGGGTGATTTAGCTACTAAGTACATAACGTAGACAGGCTCAACGTAATTCCTATGGTGTCTTCGCCAGACGACCGAGTAGAAGAGCAGACAGCAGACTCAAAGACTGTTGCAACTCCAGTAAAGCCCAAAGCTGATTGGACGGCTCAGCTTGATACTCAGCAAGTATTTCGCCTTGTTGATAGCATCCTTCCCTTTGAGGCATGTCTGTATCATCAAGTTTTGCCGCTCTCTTTGGAGGGTAGCCGTCTCAAGCTGGGGATGGTGAATCTGGATGATTCTGCCGCGTTGGACTATGTTCGTCGCATCCTAGCGTATATGAACTGCTCGTTGGTGCCGCAAGCGCTAGCAATGGATGTTCACCACGCTGCGCTCTCTGCTTATCTGAGCTATACGGGTAGCCACAAGCAGCCGACAAACAGCCCCAAAGCCGCCGTACGGGGTATTGCCCAGCGCATTGAGCAACGACTTGCCCAAGAAACTGCCAAGCATAGCTCCTTAGAAGGCAGCATTGCCGTCTCACGGGATGGGAACCCGCCCAGAATTGATCAAAATTCCAACCCCACCTTTCTGGTCGATAGTCCGGAAGATCTCAATTTCCAGGATCTAGAAGTTCCAACCCCTCAGGCTCCACCAGCCGTCATTTCGTCTATTCCCACAGTTTCTGATGCCGCAGACCCACGATCGAGCGTGCCAACGACCGCGCCTGCCCGTCCGCCTGTTTATGGAACGCAGCCTCAAGAAACCTTAATTTTGCCTGCCGATTCAGTTGTCGCTGACGCAGTATCGATCGCTCATCAGCCAGAAATCCCTTCTACTAGTGACGCGCTACCCATCTTGACTGTGGAACCGCAGCATCTCTCAGAGCCAGTTGAAGTGCTAGCCGCTTTGCCACCTCCCGAATTGTTAATAGAACTGCTAGGACGGCTGCTTATTGGCGGTATTGGACGGCTTTATTTTGAGCGCCAACCGGAGTACGGGCGCATTCTGTGGAGCCAAAATGGGGTCTTACAGTCTGCCCTAGAAGCTTTGCCATTGGCTACCATTCAAAGTGTGATTAATGAACTGAAGCTGTTAGCGCAGCTACCGCTTATTCCGGTTCAAAAACCCAAACAAGTTGAGATCGAACGACTTTACCAGAAACATCGTTTGCTGCTACGCCTACGAGTCATGCCAGGAAAGCACGGTGAAGAAGCTACCGTTCAGGTTTTGCGGGGGGCAGCATTGCGGTTTTACCAGCAGCAACAATTAGCCAGTTTGAGCCGAGATGCCCTGACGATCGCTCAAGAACTGCAACGTAAAGTCAGCGAGATTCGCTCACACGCACGGTTGTACCCGTTGATGAGTTCTGCCCAATTAAATGTACTGCCAGCCTTAACTAATGTGCTGAAGAGTGTAGAGCAACAGCTTGAGACTTTAAAGGCCCTGCAAGCGGTCGAGCTAAACAAGGAAGAAAAATAAGCGTTGTGAACACGTTACTAAAGCGCTAGAAAAAGTCCCAGCAGAAGGGCGGCGGCGTTTGCCAAGCGGCGTCAAGGTTAGCCAGTAGGGTTTGATTGCCTTCAAGCGCAATTTCGCCTGTCCAAAGTAAGTCGCGCGATCGCCGGAAGCCACAAAATAATTCGGTGAGATGTTCAATGGAAATTCTCACCACTGTACTCGTAGGCTGAGGCGTTAGATGCATCTGCCCATCGGCAAACGTCACGGTGAGCGATCGTGTCTCAAAGACTGGATCGGTGACCTGAAGCGTTAGCACAAACGGTGGCTGTAACTGAATGGGGCGTGTGTGGAATGCAGCAGCCAAATCGACCAATCGCCACATAAAGCCACCACCAATGGCACCCAAATGATGCGTGAAGCCAAACTCGAACGGTGCTGCTGGTAATGCTGGATCACAACGCTGCTCTTTGAGCAGATGCGGAAACGGATCCGCTTGATCGGTATTCCAAACAATCGTTGAAACCTGGCTCCGAAGTGATGCCAAAAAACCCAGTAGCCCTCGGTAAGCAGATGGCTGCAAGGCGACCCACTCTTGCACAACGGCAGCAAGTAGTTTGGAAGATGGATCAAGTTGAGTAAACTGCAAGACAACGTAACCAAGCCATACGCCTGCTTCCGCATAACCATAAATTTCTCGCCCGTTAGTAGGCTTGAGGCGGTAGTGCCACTGCCAATCCCGACGGTGTAGCCAGCCATTGTGTTGCACTGCGGCGTCCTGATAGACCGACTCTAACGACTGACGATCTTGCGACGGATTGTAAGGAATCACGCCTGTCCGCTCTGCGTAAAGCGGCAGATGCTGGGCTGCAACTCTGTACTGGTACGATCGCCCCACCCACGCCCAGCCCAAACGACGATAAAAGCCATGGTGAAAGGGGTAGAGCATTACGAGTGGAAGTTGCTGCGATCGCGCTTCTTCCAGGGCATGTTCCATCATTAACTGGGCAATTCTTCGCCCTCGATAGTGCGGCGCTACAGCAACACCTGAGATGCCCATTGCTGGGAACAATTCGCCCTCAAGGTAAAGTCCCAGATCAACCTGACTATAGCAGCCAACCGCTAACGCTGTGCGATCGTCCACGCTTAGAAAGAGCTTGCGACCCGGCAAGTCAAGCGTATTGCCGTACCACTCTCGCTCCACTGCCTCATTAGAACTGAGCGGTGCAAATGCTAGCCGATCTAAATTGACCACCTGTGGCAGATCGCCATCTTGAACAGAACGAAGCGTGATGCCGGGTAAATCAATCATGTTAAGGCAGTGATGCAAAAACTTCGCAGTGTGTGGGTTGAAAGCTGCTATCAGTTTAAGCGGTGGCAATAGTCTGGAAGCACTTGTTAATAGACCGACAAAAATAGAGGCACTCTGCTGGAATGCCTCTAAAAAATTAAAGCAGATGTAATTTTAATGGACTGGACTAAACTGCCGCTACAGCAGGTTCTACAATCCAACGTCCCGTTGCTTTGCCAATGACAGATAGTTCCTGCATCAGGCGATCGAAGCGCTCTGGTGGCAACGATTGGGGACCATCTGACAAAGCTTTCTTAGGATTGGGGTGAACTTCAATCATGAGAGCGTCAGTGCCAGCGGCGATCGCAGCCATTGCCATAGAGGGCACATACTCCGAGCGCCCCGTACCATGACTGGGATCAATCATAATTGGCAGGTGAGTCAGCGATCGCAGCACTGGAATCACCGATAGATCCAGCGTATTGCGTGCGTATTGGTTATCGAAGGTGCGAATGCCACGCTCACATAAGATCACGTTCGTGTTTCCGCCAGCTAAAATGTATTCCGCAGCCATCAACCATTCTTCGATCGTGGCTGACATGCCGCGCTTGAGCAAGACTGGCTTATCTTGAGCACCCACCTTTTTCAGCAGCGAAAAATTGTGCATGTTACGGGCACCGATTTGAATGATATCAGCGACTTCTGCTAAAACGCTTAGATCGGAGGCATCCATCAACTCAGTAATGATCCCCAAACCCGTTGCTTCGCGTGCTTTTGCCAGTAGACCGAGCGCACTTTCGCCATGCCCCTGGAAAGCGTAAGGCGAGGTACGAGGCTTAAAGGCACCCCCACGCAAAAACTGTGCGCCTGCCGCTTTTACCCGACGTGCCGTTTCGACGATCATTTCCTCATTTTCAACCGAACAAGGACCCGCGACCACAACCAGGGGATGATGCTCGCCAAAAGCAACCGTACCATTCGGCGTTGGCACCAGTACTTCACTCGATTCACCGTGACGATACTCGCGACTTGTGCGTTTGTAGGGCTTTTCTACTCGCAGCACTTGCTCAATCCACGGGCTGGATTCTTGAATTTGCAATGGATCCATGTCAACGGTGTCGCCGACTAGACCGATGACAACTTTGTGCTTGCCAACAATCTTTTCTGGATTCAGGCTCCAGCTAGAGAATTCGTCGGTAAGGCGAGTAATTTCGGCTTCTGGAGAGCCATTTTTCATGACCACAATCATGGTGTACGTCCCTGCTGGTGAGTGGGTGGGTGGAAGGTATAACGATCGTTTGTTCGCCGCGATCGCCTGTGAAGGGGCTGGAGAAAACTGTTAAAGACGAAAATTGCTTAAAGACAACGATGGATCGTATTGCCCTGTGAAAGAGCGATCGAAGACATGAGCAGACTAGCAAAATTTTGCTGCGATAAGCTGAATGATATTTTTCTTATCGATCACGAAGACTCGTTGCAGTCAGGCTTTAAACGTGTTTAAGGCGTTACCACCACCACGTTACTTGTCCTCATCGATCGCGCTTTACGTTAAGCAGATGGGCGAGAATTTGTTTCGTCTTGAGCCGCCTTAGCATTGCGCCAAGACTCTCGCAGCCGCCCAAAATTAAGCTTAAATTCTTCCCAGCCAAACGCAGTGCCTAGCCGATCTTCATCCCAAGCAGCGGAAAGAGGACCATAACTCAGACCAAGCACACCCACGCCAAAAAAGCCCAAGCTGACCAGAAGAACAGCAGCAGTCGGCAGTTGAAGCAGGTGATTCGTGATGACAACGTAACTAACAGCAAACGTTAGAAGACTTAAAAAAGTGGGAACGCCGCAAAAAAGAGCCGCTCGACGCACCATGCGACGGTTGACCACATCAGGAATGCGGGAAACCCCCTTTTTGCTTGCGGGACTTGTCCCGACCGACGGTGCAGCAGGAGCAGGCGTTGCTTTCTTGGGCGGTTTTTGACGGGTTGGAACAGGCTCAAACGGCAAGCGAGATGTTATTGATGGGTCTCCATCCGCAGCATGAGGATCGCCGTGAGCATCTTTCTTTTTGGAAGCCATACCAGCCGTTCCTTCAACCGCGAATGCCGAGTCGAGTAATCAGTGCGCGATAGCGATCGTTGCTCTGTTTTTGGATGTAGGACAGAAGGCGCTTTCTTAAGCCAATCATCCGCAGCAGCCCCTTACGGGATGCGTGATCCTTCTTGTTCGTTTTGAGGTGTTCACTGAGTCGATTAATGCGCTCGGTGAGCATAGCAACCTGGACATCCGCCGACCCGGTATCGGTTTCATGGACCTGGTAGTCAGAAATCAATTCTTGTTTGCGCTGTTGCAGCAGAGGCATGTCTCGTGTGTCTTCCTGGTTTGGTATAAAGTCGCAGTCTCTGATTTTATCATAGCTCTACGAGGAATCAGGCAAGTCTGACATTGAACCTGCATCCGCAACTAAAGAAGCGCTGCTGTAAGCCGACAGAAGGTAAGTTTGAGCGATTGCCCAAAAACGAGCGCATCGATGGATAGAGTTTCCCTCCCAATCGATTCACTCGCTCAGGTTCTTAGAGTTCAGCTTTCGGTAAAACCATCGCTCGATCGCTCACGGCAAGGGGTTAATGCTGCCAAACCAGGACTTTTGCTTCAAAGGGTCCCAGGTCAATCAAAAGCTGGTTATCTCCTGCTTCAATATCGTAGTTGTAGGTCCACTCGTGCCAGACCCCGTTTTCAGGGAAACCTGGTACTTCGTAACCTCCCAAGAATTGATCCGAGAAGTTGGCAATGACAACCACGCGTGAGCCTTCGTCATTCCAGCGTGTGTATGCCAGCACTTTGCCCTCTGGGTTTTCGTGGAAGAACTCAATGTTTTCGGTGTAGAGCGCATGGTTCTCCTTACGCAGGTTAATCAAACCTTTGTAGTAGGCAAACAGCCCCTGATTGAGTTCACCACCAAGTAGCGTCCAGTCAATTTTTGCCTGGTCGATCGTTTTATATTTGTACTCGCCAAATTCCTCGCCCATCCAGATCAGCGGCACTCCCATTGCAGTCATAAGCAGGACAGCACCCAGCTTGGCACGGCGAAAGGCTTCCTCTCCGAGGATCTCGCGATCGCCCAATTCTGCCATCACGTGGTTGTGATCGTGGTTGGTCAGGTAGTTAACGATATTGGTGGCTCCCATAAAGCCTTGACGTTTCGCATCCAGGACATCTTTCAACCGCTCCAGGTCAAAGGTGTCTCCACAAATATGCTCCAAAACGCAGTGATAGAAACTGTCGTGCCAACACCCATCCATCGGACCATCCACATTAGTAATGCTGGTAGTTTCAGGAATGTGTTCCGCTACGGTATAGAAGGGTTTTGCACCTGCCGTTTTTTTAGCTTCTTCAACGATCCAGTGCATGAAGTCGTAGTTGGCAACCTGGCGGGCAGCATCAAAGCGAATCCCATCGAGATGGAACTCTTCGATCCAGTAACGGACGGTATCGCCAGCGAAGCGACGCGCTGGGTACGTTTCTAGATTCTCGTCATAGTGTTCGTAATTAAACTCTGGTCCCCAATTGTTATCTGGGTCGCGGGGTTCATGGTGATACCAATAGTCGTGATCGATTTGGGTCAGCGGACAGGAAGCCTCGGAGTGGTTGTAAATCCCATCCATAAGTACGCGAATGCCTCTCGCATGACATTCGTCAATAAGCTGTTTCAAACCGCTGGTCGTGCCATAGCTCGTTTCGGCAGCAAAAAAGTGGCGCGGATTGTAGCCCCAGCTATAGCTGCCAGGATACTCTTTTACAGGCATCAGTTCGATCGCGTTGATCCCCAACTCACACAGGTAATCCAGCTTTTCAACGACATGCTTATACTGACCCCGCGCTTTCTTGTCATCTTCACCACCGAAAAAATCAGCGACGTGAAGCTCGTAAATGACCAGTTCATTGTCAGCGGGTAGCGGTTTATCGTCGTGTTGCCAGACATAGGCATCAACGATGCGCTCACCTGCTTTAATGTGAACAATGCCGTTTTCTTCACTGCTGTTGCCATCAATATCTGTCGCATAGGGATCGGTCACATCCACCCACTGATCCGGCTCAAAAAACCAGCTTCTTGACTGCACCCGAAACTTGTATTGATAGGCCCCATCTTCTAAGTCAACGCTGGCTCGAAAGGAGCCATCTTTCCCTTTCGTCATGGGGATCGCTTTCCAGTCTGAGAATGACCCCTTAAGCTCGACGCCCTTGTTATAAGGAGCAAATAAACTGAACTCAATAGGACTTGCCATAGCGTCTCCAATCGTTAGCTGAGCCGAAAATAGTAATGGCAGCATTCTCTACTGCATTACAAAATGATGTCATCCCGCGAAGGACATAACTACATGACATATTTAATGCTTAAAGGTGGTTAAATCTGGGTAAGAGCAAGAGAACAGGAACTGTTTAAGTGACGGCTTAATCAGCTAAATTAACAGGGTTTACAGCCATCCGGAACAGCTCTCAGGCAGGGCGTAGATGGTGATCAGTATTGAAGGTGAAAACAATTTACTAGTGAAATTAAAATTGTTGTTGGTTGGCTTAGGGAGTGCGGCGCTGACAATGGTGGGTACTGTACCTGCCCAAGCGGCATCGATCGAGATGAAAGTGTTGAAAGCAACCGATGCTCAGACAATGCGTTGTCCTGATACAGTGACCATGAATGAGCAACCGCAGCCGTACCGAGAAGGTAGTTTTGCCATTGATGGCAGTGCTGATTTAAGCCGTATCGCCGATCGCTTGACCCTTGCCTCAACGGATGACTTCAGCGTGACCTGGGTTGGCACTTTGAAGCCCGCCTTTAATCGCTGTAAGGCAACAGCGAGAATAGTTAAGAATGGTAACGAAGCGTATCCTGGGCAGTCCTACCTCCGTCTTAGACTTACAGGTGGTAAGGTCTACCTGATCCTTGATATGACGGGCATGAGTGATGCGAATAGCTTAACCCCTGCCATTCTTAACAAAGGCGTACGTAATGGTCATGCCTTCTGGAGTTGGGGGGGGACGGACTAGCACGATCGCCGCGATCGTGGCTGTGGTTACACCACCAATGACCCATCCCTTTGTCGTGACATAGCCATGTCTTTTTCGTCTCAGAAGCACGTTGGGTTGATTCTAGCTGGGTTGGCTGCTAGTGGCGTTGGGCTAGCGATCGCCCTACAACCCGAATCCGTTGCTCGACCATCTAGCGGCATCCCGATCGCGGCACAAGCAGCTACTGCCATCCCGTTTGACGTGTGTGGGGAATCGCCTACGTGGGTCCGCCCCAACAAGGCTGCTCAAATCAAACAGCTTCAGAGTATGGGGCGTTATGGTGCCGATGTTTTAAACAAACCTCTCAACAACCAGATTCAACGCTTTTGGCAGCAAGATGTCTTCGCGTTTACTCAGTATGGTCTCAGTTTGCGAATGGAACCCGTTTACTTTTCGGGTTTATGGACTGTGCAAGATACGCTCTGGCAATGTTACGATGCCCCCCGCGCGACACAGATTAACGCGGGCAAGACGGCTGAAGTTTGGGTGCTGTCACATCGCGTCAGTCGCATTCAATGGACGGGCAATCAATACATCATGGTCGTACAGCCTGCCCGGACAGGAGTGCAGTTTGTTCAGTTTCCGCGTCGAGAAGCGCGATCGACACTACCGCTAAAGGTCGTCACGCAGCAGGGCACACCGTTATCCGTAGTGCCTGGCAATTAGAGGCTTTAAAGAGTAAGACTGAGTTTTGAGTTTTTAAGAGAGGGTTGAAAGAGAGGGCTGAAGAGCTGTGGATACTGACTTCTGAGCTTTGAGTTCATTCTGATTACTAGATACGACTTACGCGCATAAGGTGTTGCTGCTGTATGTAAACTGATACAGGCGTAGACGGCTAGAAAACTGTCAAAGTAACGTTGCTTAAGACGATTGCGCCTATTTTTGAGTACTCTGGAGAAGATCCACAACTGCTCCGCATTGTCTTCGATATACTGCAACCATCGACTGACAGATAAGGATGATTCTCAATGAAGCGCCAGCACTCAGAAGTCTTTGCCTTTCTCTCCCAACATGGCATGACGCTCTCAATCTTACTGTTAGCGATCGGTGCTGCTACGGTGCAACCAACCCGATCGCAGACTACAACGTTGATGGGACAGACGCAGGTGCTGGCGCAGTTGCGTGAAGGGTCGTCCGCGTCAACGCAAGGTTCTGGACAGACAGCAGAAGTGGATCGGTCATTGCGTCGCATGACCACGCTCTTCAACATTCTGCTTGGTATTTTAATCGTGATGCTGGGTGCTACGATCGCTGCCCTGTGGCTGCTGCGTCATGCTGTGATTCAGGAAATTGCTACTCGCGCCAAAGAGCAGCTAGAAGGACTTCAAGACCTCGAAGGTCAGATTGCTAAAACCAGAGACACTGCCAAAACCATCCTGGCGGAGGTCGA
>JBBSHC010000060.1:0-9751 GCA_038253425.1 Leptolyngbyales cyanobacterium
AAAAACAGGAGCTTAATGACGACCCGCTCTTGAGTCACAAGGTCGCGGGCAAGCAACGTCCAGCGTCCGGTTTGCTTACCGATTTGCCGCTCTACTTCGTAGCGATCGCCCAGTATTTGACCCGCCATCTTCTGTCACCAGTGCTTACAGGTTGGTTATAACTCTCGTGACGCCGAACAGCAACGGGATATTTAAGGTTGTTAATTGCTGCATGGTCTGTTTAACCCTTGAAACTTGTAGACTTAAAAACCGCCTTGTTAGCAATCGTAAGTAACCGTTAACTTGTGATATTCACTTGCCCAGGCTGGCAGCGTTTAGATGCTTGAGTGCCTGCGCTGAAAAGACGGCAGAGTGCCATCACAAGCCTGTGTTTCTTAAGGTATGTTTCTACAATGCACCGCTACTCCTGTCACTACTGCCACCGTCACTACTGCCACCGTTGTGAAGCCTCTGTAGAACTTGCCAGCGATCGAATGTCTCTGAAAGCGGTTCAAAGTGGTTGACGGCGCAAGAACGGCAGCAAAACATTGCTGACCTTTTCGTGCCAGTCTTCCTGAGGATAGTGTCCGACTTCTGCCAATTCTACCAGTTCCACATCAGTGAGCGCGTGGGTAAACTCTTTCGCCATTGACAGGGGTAGCCAGGGATCGCGAATGCCCCATGCAACTAACGTCGGTCGGTGCCATTGCTGAAAGCCTGCTGCAATCTCGGCTGTAACCTGCTTGAGTTGGAGTCGCTGAATGGTGGTGAGAAGTGCCCGTCCTGCATCCGAGCTGCGGAGAAACGGTCGCCGATAAATATCTAGATCCGCATCTTCCACGCGGTAGCCGCCACCCCCTTCGAGCGTGCGATCGACCAGGAGTGGATCTTGAGTCAACATATCGCCAACGAGCGGAATGCCCAATTGGCGCATTTTCCAGGGCAGTTTGGCAGCGGTTGTCAGCGGTGTATTGAGAATTGCCAGTCGGTCGATCTGTTCGGGATGCCGCAGGGCGTACTGCAAGCCCACAGAACCCAAAAATCCTTGCACCACCAGGGAAAAGCGCTCTAGCTCCAGAACCTTTAGAAACTGTTCTAACGCTTGAAGAAAAGCGTCAGGCGTATAGGCAAAATCGCGGCGATCGGGCTGTGCCGAAAAACCAGAGCCAATCCAATCCGGCGCGATCGCTCGAAACCCTTGCTTTGCCAATGCAGGCAACACCTCTCGCCAACTATAGCTCTGGGCAGGAATGCCATGCAGCAGCAACACGGGCGATCGCTCAGTGCGACCAATTGGTTGGGCTTCGCGGTAAAACCACGTCAGGTTGCCGACCTCGATCCAGTTCTCACCTGTTGCCACACCATCTACCCCGTTTACCGTTGTTTGAGCTTACCGTTCAGCGGGATCACAGAGCAAGCCTATGACATTAGCCCGATCGACGACTGGTAAAACACCCAAAAGTAAATTTTGATTAAAACGACATTTTGTAGCTTTAGATACAGTTTTTTCTGTTATATTAGATAGCAAGGGTAATAAATAAAGAAGAAGGAAGAATCAACCATGTCTACTCAAGACCAAGCACGCGCACTAGTCAGCCGTCACCAACATACCGTTAAGAACCGCGAACAATCTGCACTGAGCCGGAGAGCTGCCGAAGTGGGCATGTCAGGTGAGACTGCTGTTCGCAACCAAAGCCACAATGTTGGTATGAGCTAAGCCGTTTACTGTTCTGGTAAACTTGCGACTCAAGTAATTTAAAGATGACTAAAGATGGACGCTATTTCTTGCTAAAGAGATAACGTCCATCTTTTTATGTTGGCTCACTTGGCGGTTCGTTCGCTAAACGGCAGCAACCTGCCGTAACGATCGAATGGTTGCGATCGCGCACTCTGCCACCCGATCAATTTCGTCTTCGGTGTTAAAGCGCCCGACGCCAAATCGAAGCGACGCATACGCAAGTGCATCCGGTAAGCCCAAAGCGTGTAAAACGTGAGAAGGCGCAATTTTTGTCGAGGAGCAGGCAGAGCCGGATGAGACGGCAACTACAGGCTGCAATCCTAAGAGCAAGGCTTGTCCATCTACTCCCGTGACGCTGATGTTGAGGTTTCCGGCAAGTCGCTGTGTGGGGTGTCCGTTGAGACGAATTGCCTCGACAGTACTTAATTGTTGCCAGAGACGATCGCGCAGATGTGTAAGTCGCTCAGTTTCACTGGTCATAGTGTCGATCGCAACTGCCACTGCTTTTGCAAAGCCGACAATCTGAGGTGTATAGAGCGTGCCCGATCGCCGTCCCCGTTCATGACCACCGCCATGCAGTTGTGGTGCCAGTTGTACTCTAGGCGCACGCCGTCTAACATATAACACCCCAATGCCTTTAGGACCATAGACCTTGTGAGCAGTTAAGGACATCAAATCGATCGACATTGCGTTCACATCCATTGGAATTTTGCCGATCGCCTGCGCTGCATCAGTGTGAAAAATTACCTGATGCTCACGACACAGTGCCCCGATCGCCGCCAAAGGCTGCAAGACGCCAATTTCATTATTAGCTGCCATGACCGAAACCAAAACCGTGTCGGGTCGAATCGCCTGCTCTAAGGTCGCCAGTTCAAGTAATCCGTCTGGTTGCACTGGCAGAACGGTCACTTCAAAACCCAACGATTGTAGATAGCTGCACGGATCAAGCACCGCACTATGCTCCGTGGCAACGGTAATCAAATGACGACCTTTGCCGATGTATGCCTCTGCGACGCCTTTGATGGCTAAATTATTTGCCTCAGTTGCGCCACTGGTAAAGACAATTTCTTCAGGTGTTGCGCCGATCGCAAGAGCCAGAGTTTCTCTCGCTTGCTGTACTGCCGCCTCTGCCTCCCAGCCATAGACATGCCCCGCACTGGCTGCATTGCCAAACTGCTCTGTAAAGTAGGGAAGCATTGCTGTTAATACACGCTCATCCACTGGTGTTGTAGCGTGACAATCCAAATAAATCGGGCGGTGAGCCATGCAACCCTCTTTAAAAATCCCACGTTTCTCAGTCTAGGCGATCGCACTTCGATCGCGTAAAGTGCGCCAGTCATTAGAAAAAGCTTGATTCTTGCCTCTATAGGGGTAATCAGCCAGTGATCAGTAACATCGGTTGCCCTACACGTAATGCCTTAATGATTGACGGTAATCACTCAGGTTCTTAAGATTAGAATACGATTAAGGAGTGTAAAGAAAAGTTACGCTCCACACTTGATTCTTTTACAGTCTTGTTTCTACAGTCAGGTCAACATTCCTTCTATGCAAATTCCTACCGCTTTTGCCACAGGGCGACTACAACGGCTGCACTGGATGCGATCGCTCCAATCCTCTCGCCACTCCTTGTGGCGCTTCACGGCTGCAATCGTTCTCGCGCTGGCACTGTGGATGAGTCCCCTGGGAGGTGCCAACTCATCGGCAGCGTATGCTTACAACAACCCAGAACTGTTGCCAGAGGTGCAAACGCCGATTATTGATCTGGCAAAAGCGCTCACTGGTGAACAGGAAGTAACGCTGGCAAAAGATTTGGAAGCCTTTGAGCAGGAGACTGGCTGGAAACTGAGAGTGTTGACGCAGTTCGATCGCACTCCCGGACTTGCCGTTAAAAAGTATTGGGGGTTGGATGACCATAGCGTCTTACTCGTTGCCGATCCACGGGGTGGTAATCTCCTTAACTTCAGCGTTGGCGATGACTTTTACCCCTTGCTGCCGCGCACCTTCTGGATTGAGTTGCAAACTCGGTTTGGCAACCAGTTTTTTGTGCGTGAGCATGGTGAAGATCAGTCAATTCTCGAAGCGTTAGCGTCGATCAAAACCTGTTTGCGGCAGAATGGCTGTCGTGTGGTGCCGGGCTTACCGCAAGAGCAATGGATTCTCACCCTCATCACTTCAATTTTGGGTGGTGTCATTTGTGGGTTTGCGGCGCAACCGCGTAAAGAGGGGCAGGTGTTTGCATGGCAGTGGGCACTTATCTTCTCGCCGCTCTGGGGCATCCTCTTTATTGCGTTTGGCATTGGTCCCGTTGTCACGCGCACTTCTGACTGGTTGCCGCTCTTTCGCAATGTTGCTGGTTTTCTGATTGGTGGTTTAGTTGCCTATCTTTCGCCCTATCTTAGCCACTCGTCTTCTGAAGCCTCGTAACTGTGCTCAGTCTAATGCTAATCTGAGCAGTGCCCCTGTTGCTAGAGAACGTATTGCTACTTTGCAACGTGTCGCTATTCAGGTTGGGTAGGTGTAGGCTGATCACCACAGGTTAATCATCGTTTTGAGAAAGAGTCACGATGGAATGGCATGCAACAGACGCTCAAAGTCTAGCGATCATCGATCGCGAGATTGGTGAACACAGTTTCTCACCTGCCGAGTATGAGATTGTGCGTCGAGTCATTTATGCAACCGCCGATTTTGAGTACAAGACCTTAGTGCGGTTCTCTGATGTGGCGTTACAGTCTGGAGCCGCCGCTCTAGCCGCACGCAGCACCATTGTGGTCGATGTGCCAATGGTGCAAGTTGGCATTACAACCAACATCCAGAACACCTTTGCAAACCCTGTGTATTGCAGTATGGAAGCGCTGACTCGTCCCCAAAAAGAACAGACGCGTGCTGCCTGGGGCATTGAAACGTTAGCACGACGTTATCCAGAAGGCATCTTTGTGGTGGGACAGGCACAAACAGCACTCAGCGCGTTGGTTGATTTAATCGAAGCAGAAGAAATTCGACCCGCTTTGATTGTCGGTACACCGTCTGGTTTTATTGACGAGGAGATTGCCAAGGAGCGACTGGCAGATTCGCTGATTCCTCACATCCGCATTGAGGGACGCAAAGGAAGCGCGGTTGTAGCAGCAGCGATCGTCAACGGGTTAGTCGATCTGGCATGGCAGGCATACGGTCGCGAACAGCATGGGGTGATGTAACCCGTTGACATGACATAGATAAATAGATAAACCTTCTTGAAATAACCAGGCAAGGCTTAGAGCGTGTCATCAATTAACTGCGGATGCCGCTCTACAGCGAAATTCTAGCTTGAGCCTGCTTTTGCTTCGAGGAGTCTTAAATTCTGTTCTCACTGCCTTCCAGAAGTAATGAGTGACAGCCTTGAAGGGCGTGAGAATGAAAGTGGCTCTACACTCTATCAACGCTTTGAGGGGACGAAATAACGCCAGTTTGTCGCGGTCGGCACCATGCCGTGGCAACAACCAAAAGAATAGAGACACATTTTCATGCATCCCTACCTTGTCAAGATTGCTCATTGGAAAACCTGTACTCAAGCGTAACAAAGCTCCCCGCGACGCCGTCTTACCTCAGTTTTTGACCTGGTTAAAAACCAGGTGGGTACCAAAGTGCCGTAACTTAAAGTTTCCGGGTACAAGCCCGGTCTACTGCCGTCCGGCGGTCGGTTCCCTTCGTTCATAAGGCATAGATCAAAAAACGTTATTGGCAGTCACCAACGTCGCAGAGAACCTTCTACTATTTTAACCGCTGAATTTGCGATCCGCCTATCCCCCTACAGATTCAGTTGCGATCGCAGAGGAGAGTAAATGAACAATCAGCGATCGTAGCGACTTTTTGCGATCAGCCGCTATGAATCATCTACGCCTCACGCTTTCACGCATCTATCCAACCAGAGCGATCGTGGCTACTCACCCATCCGATACACGCGCACATAGTCCGGCTCCGATCGCCATCAAAACAGCAGCGATAACGAGCGATCGTGTGAGCGGTTCGCCTAAAAAAAGGATGGCGATCGCGGCTCCAGTAAAGGGCGAGAGGGCGAGGTAAGCACCTGTGCGGGAGGCACCGATCGCGCGTAAGGCTAAGACAAAGCAAAGTAGGGTGAGTCCATTTGTTAAAAAGCCAACGCTCAGAATGCCTAACAGGGGCAAGAGGGGCGGTAAGGGTTGCCCCAGCATCAGCGCGATCGCCACGTTGATGCCGCCTGCTACACCCCCCTTCAGCATGGCAATCTGCACGGGATCACGGTCTGCCACTTTCTTGGTCAAATTACTGTCGATCGCCCAGGCGAGACATGTCCCTAAAATGGCTAACGCGCTCCAGGAGAACGCCGCCTTTGCCTGTTCTCCCTGTGACAGAACGATCCCGCCAGCCGTAATAGCGACCAACCCAAAAAAGACATTCCAGTGCCAGCGCTCTCGAAAAATAGTCCATGCCAGTAGCGCCGTAAAGACCCCTTCCCCATTAAGCAGCAGCGAAGCGGTAGCCGCAGGTGTGTGAGCCAGCCCCATTGTTAACAGCACCGGACCAATGATGCCACCAGAGAGAATAGATGCCCCCAGCCAATACCAATCGCGTGACCGCAGACTGGCGCTCGGTCGCTGCCGCCAACGCTGGATTAGATAGAGCGGCAATAGCCCCAAACCACCGCCCAAAAACAGTAAGCCCGCCAGCATCCAGGGCTGCACCTGGTCTAAAAACACTTTGGCGATCGGGGTGGTGATCCCAAACAGTAGAGCGGTAATAACCGCAAAGCCAGCACCAGAAAGCGCTGTCTGAGATTTTGGTTGAGGCACAGGTGAATTGAACCGTAAATGGAAACCACTGGACTTTAAACGAAATGCCATCAAGATCTGCTTGAAACAGCCTTGAATGGTCTAAAGCCCATAGTTTACCCTCCAGCAGTCGCTTACGCAGGTAGGACCAGAAAAGAAACTTCGATCGCACCATAGAAGGTTTCCAGGCTGCGATCGCCCTGCTCATCTACAGCGCGTCCCTGACCTGAGTAAAGGCGTGATATCCGGTAACGATGGTAGTTTCCTAGCAGTTCCGGTAGGGTAACGTACTGCACTTCGTCGCCTTTGAAGAGATCCCGGTCAAGCTCATGCAGGTTATGCCAGGGGCACTTCATCAGCTCATGGTGAGCATTGTGGTAGCCAAAGTTAAGCAGCAACAGATTTAGCCACCCATAGCGGAGCGAAATCACGTTAGAGAACGTATTGGCTTGCTCATGAGCGCGATCGTGCTTTGGCAAAGAACTGCCAACGGGAAACACCTCATACGTATGCTGAAAGGCATCTACAAAGCGTAAGACGGTCAACATGCCAATGTATGAAACGAAGTAAAGTAGCAGCGCTTTGGGAGACACGATCGCCAAAAGTGCAAACAAGCCGCCCCGAATGAGAAAGATGAGCGTGTTCCGTAGCCGTTCGTTTTTTCGATCTGGTTCCCAAAACGGAGCGAAGATGGATCGAATCCGCAATAAAAACGCAAGCGAAGGAAAGTAAAGCCATTCCAGTGCTAACAGGAGCGATCGCATGGGTGCAGGCATTTCTTTTAAGAACGTCATCAAATCAAAGCGACAAAAATCAACCCGATTCACATGATGGGCAATGTGTAACCGCGCTAAATCTTCAAACCGGGCATAGCAGCCACCATTGAGCCACAGCATGACATTACCGAACACAACATTCCATGCCTTCTGCTCAAAAATGGTGCTGTGCATAAACTCATGCGCCAGATAAGCGGAGAACAACAGGCTATGAGTCAGAATGACCACGCCAAACGCGTTTAGCCAGCCGTTTGGTAGAAGTAAAAGTGCAATGCCCCCCACGTAGCCCAACAGCGTATACAGTATAGCCACGCCGTTCCACAGGGGCTTTTTTTGATGCAAATAACGGTTGATCTCGATCGCTCCAATAGTCATGACGGTTTTGAACCCCTGATTGTCCTTTGGTCTTTAATTAGTACATCCAACTCTGTAACGTCCGCTTCACCTCATCAGGCGAGTGGCACGTTAGCTGTCGTTTTTATGTTGCCCTTCCAAGGCTAATGACTGAAAGGAACAACCCCATCAGCAGCTTTAACCATTAGCAAAAAGGGTTTCGCCTGGAGGAATGGCTTTCATCCACGCCCAAAATATTTTGAATTTAATGAGAAGCGGTTACTTGTCATGTAAGGCATGAATGAGGGCGCGCTTGATCTGGATAAATTCAGGCGTCAGCTTCATGTCTAGATCGCGATGGTCGGGGAGCGGGATGTGAAATTCCTGCTTAATCTCTCCTGGATGAGCGCTCATGACATAGATGCGTTGCGCCAAAAAGACTGCTTCTTCTAAATCATGGGTGATCATCAGAATCGTGGTGTGGGTTTGCTCCCACAGTTCCAGCAGAAACATCTGCATCTGCTCTTTGGTTTGGGCATCCAGCGCACCAAAGGGTTCATCCATGAGTAGCACTTCGGGTTCGTTTGCCAGCGCACGAGCGATCGCCACTCGTTGCTTCATGCCACCCGACAACTGCTTTGGATAAGCCTTGGCAAATTTAGTGAGTCCAACCACATCGAGATAGTAAGCCACCCGCTGTTTAATTTCGGCTCTAGGCAAGCGGCGTAGTTGCAGCCCAAAGGCAATGTTACCTGCCACAGTAAGCCACGGATACAGCGTGTAGCTTTGAAAGACCATGCCACGATCGGCTCCGGGACCCGGTACGGCTTCACCGTCTACCAGCACGCTGCCATCGCACGGCGGTACCAACCCCGCAATGATGTTGAGCAACGTTGACTTGCCACAGCCAGACGCGCCCACAATGCAAACAAATTCTCTCGATCGCAGGTAAAGATCGATATTCTGCAAGGCGACGACAGACTTACCTTTCTGCGAAAAGCGCTTGTACAGACCTTCTACTTGCAGTTTAGGACGTTGTGATGATTGGATTAAGGTAGGATTTGTGCTGGTAAGAGTCAAAGCAGTGCTCGAATCGTTGACAAGGTTGTGCGATCGTGACGGCGGTTGAGGCATGCTAATCCATTCAAACATTTGCAAAAGGCAGACGCCAACTGCGCGCCCTCAATCTATTAAACGGATGCCTGAAGTCTGAGATTGTGGCGATTGCTACGGTTGGTCTGTCTCGCTGCCCTTGATAATCTATTGTTACCCCGCCAGCAACCCCTTACCCCAAGCTACCGCCGTGCTCAAAGCCCTGCCAATCTCGCGCAAACGCTACTTGATGCCATCCATTTTTTGGAGCATTCGCCAGGGTTTTCCCCGCTGGCTGAGTACTTTAATCTCGCTTGCAGCGTTGGTTGTGCCATTCATCGTCTGGGCTGTTTTGAGCTACGGCGGCTGGGTGACACCCATCTTTCTGCCTACTCCCACGGCAGTGCTGCAAGCAGGTATCCACATGTTCACTGAAGAGAACTTAATGGTGGATGTGTGGGCTAGTTCTTACCGCGTCTTTTTGGGGTTTCTGGCAGCAGCAGTAGTTGGTGTACCGATCGGCATTGCGATGGGTACGTTTTACAGCATGGAGAGCTTGTTTAGCCCGATCGTGGGTACAGTGCGCTACATGCCAGTGGCGGCTTTTGTGCCGCTGATCATTCTCTGGCTAGGAATCGACGAGCCAACCCGCATCACGATCATTTTTCTGGGCATCGTCTTTTACAACGCCATTATGGTGGCAGATGCCGTGAAGTTTATTCCCAACGAATTGCTGAGTGTTGCTTATACATTGGGGGCAAACCGTCTGGATGTGCTGGTGCGTGTGATTGTGCCAGCAATTCTGCCCAGCATCATTGATACGTTGCGCGTGAACATTGCGGGAGCCTGGAACTATCTGGTCATTTCGGAACTGATTGCGTCGGAGAATGGCTTGGGTTTCCGGGTTGTGCAATCTCAGCGCTATTTGCAAACCGACAAGGTGCTTTTTACGATCGCCATCATTGGGTTGATCGGACTCCTGACCGACGTTGCCTTCAAGCTGTTACTCAACCTGATTACACCGTGGGCAGAGCAATCGGCATCCT